>NZ_JBGAHM010000006.1:0-25629 GCF_044226135.1 Methylocella sp.
CTCGGCCAGCGCCGCGTCGCGCGCCGCCCGCGCCGCGGCGACGGCTTCGGGCGAGGCGGGCGGCAGACCCTGCGCGAGCTGCGCCGCCTGCGCCCCGTGGCGTGCGATTTTCTCCCGTGCGGCGTCGATCCTTTCGCCCAGATCGGCGCGCCGCCCCTCGAATCCTGCGCGGCGCTCGATTTCGGCGGCGATCGCTTCGTCGTCCGGCAGGGCTTCGTCCGCGAGCGCCTCGAAACGGTCCGCCCCCGCGCGCGCGAGGCCGTCCCTGAGCTGCGCCGCCCGCCTGTCGAGTTTTGCGCGCGCGCTCGCCGCGGCCGCCGCGACGCGCGCGAGATCGGCGAAGTCGCCGGGGTCGAAGCCGAGCGGCGCGTCGCGCCCGGCGGCGATCCGCTTCTCCTGCCGCGCGAGCACGACGCCGCGCGTCTTTTCGGCCTCGGGCGCCTCATCCTCCACGGCCGCGATCCGCGTGCGCAGGTCGGCGCCCTCCTGCGCCAGCCTGCGGACCAGCGCCACCGCTTCGGCCGAGGGCTCGCGGGATTTGAGCGCCGCGTCGTCCGGCGCGCCGAGCCTCGCCCTCAGCGGCGCGAGCGCCGCCGTCGCGTCGGCGAGTTCGCGCTCGCGGTTCGGGCGGTCGCGGCGTTCCTTCTCGACATGGCGCGCCTTCTCCACGACCGCGGCGACGTCGGCGTCGGCGGCGACGATGTCGCCGTCAGGATTTTGCGCGCCGATGCGCCCCTCGAGTTTCGCCAGCCGGAGTTCCGCCTCCGCGAGCGCCGCCGCCGCGTTTTTGAGCGCGTCGAGCGCCGTCTGGCAGCGGCCGGAAAACTCCTCGCCATGGGGCGCGAGATCGTCGAAATCCGCAAGCTGCGCGGAAATGCCGTCGAGCGCGCGCAGCGACGGCGCGACGCGCCGGCTGCGGGCGAAGTTATGGCGCGCCGCGTCGATCTCGTCGCAGCGCGCCCGCGCCGCTTCGAGACGGCCGACGGCGTCGATTTTTCTGGCGACGGCCTTTTCATGCTGCTCGCGCGTGACGAGGCCGTCCCTGCGCCGCTTTTCGGCGGCCTCATAGGCGTCATGCGCAATATAGAACGTGCGGTGGTCGGCGCGGCGGTCGGCGAACAGGGCGTCCGCCTCCTTGCGCAGCCTTTCGACGCGCGGAACGAGCGCCGAAAGGCCGCCGCCCGCCGCGAGAATGAGCTGGCCGACGTCGCCCTCCGCCTTCATCATCGCCCTGCCGCCTTCGCGCAGGCTTTCATGGCTGAGCCCGAACTGGGACGAGAAACGCGCGAGCGTCAGGCCGCCGAGCCGCGTTGCGAGCGTCGCCTCGTCGACCGGCCGGCCGTCTTCGTCGAGCAGCGTCCTGGTTCGGCCCTTGCGCCGCGTGTAGGCGACGCGCGCCCCGTCGGCGAAGCGCAGGGCGGCGCGGATGCGCAGGCGGTCCGACCCGAAAACGCGGACCCGGTCGCTTCGGTCCGGCACGCCGAAAAGGAAATCGCCGATCGCCGCGAGGACCGAGCTCTTGCCGGCCTCGTTCGGCCCATAGACGACGACGAGCCCGCGGTCGGCCGGGAAATGCAGCGTCGTGGTCTCGAAGGCGCCGTAGCAGTCGAGCGTCAGCTCGTCGAAGCGCATCAGCCCTGTCCTTCTTCGACGAGCGCGAGCGCGAGGGCGCGGGCCCGCGCCGGCGCGTCGAGCCGCGCGGCGGCGAGAAACGCCTCGGCGTGCGCATGCGGCGGCAGTTTCGGACGGATTTTCGCGAGCCTCTCCTCGAGCCGCGCGTCGAGCCAGCCGTCGGCGCACAGCTCCGCGATCGCCTCGCGCAGGCCGCCGGCGACGCTCGGGTCGACGCCCGGGGCGCTCGCCGGCGCGGCCGGCGGCTCGGTGCGCAGCGCGAGCTTTTCGAGCCAGAGATCGGACGAAAGCGCCGCGAACAGGGTTTCGACCTCTTCGCGCAACAGGGCGAAGCCCGCGGCGAGTTCGCCATGCAGCGGGGTTCGTCCGGCAAGCGCGAGCCGCAGCGCGAGCGCCCGCCCTTCGGCCGCGTCAAGGGCCGATTCGGCGCAAAGCCGCACCGCCTCCATCAGCGCGTCGCGCGTCTCGACGCCGTCGAGGGCGAGCGTGCGCGTCTCGAACCGCGCGACGTCGAGCGGGCGATGCTCGAAGCGCAGGACCTCGCCGCCCTCGACCTCGACCAGCGTCGCGCCCTTCGCGCCGGTCTCGCGGACGCTGCGGCCCTGCAGATTGCCGCTGAACAGGATCGGCGGCGACGCGCATAAAACCTCGCGGGCGTGGATATGGCCCAGCGCCCAATATTGATAGCCATGATTGGCGAGCTGCTCGACCGTGCAGGGCGCGTAGCTGACATGGCCCTCGCGCCCCGTGGCGGCGGTGTGCAGCAGGCCGATGTTGAACAGGCCGGGCAGGGGCGCCGGATAGCCGAGCGCGACGTTCTCGGTCACCTCGCGCCTCGGAAAGCTCAGCCCGTGCACGGCCGCGCCGATGTCGTCGAACCGCTTCGTCTCCGGTCGGCGCGAGGACAGCAGCGTCACATTGTCGGAGAGTTCGAGCCGGCTCATGAAGCCGTTGGTCGCGTCGTGATTGCCGAGGATCATGACCACCCGCACGCCGGCTTCGCGCAGGCGGAGCATGCGCGAGACGAAGAACTGGCCGGTGCGCCAGTCGCGCCAGTCGCCGTCGAACACGTCGCCGGCGATGACCATCAGCCGGCAGCGTTCGTCGAGGCAGAGGGCGATCAGATTGTCGAAGGCCTGGCGCGAGGCGTCGGCGATTCTGGCGGCGACCTCCGGCGACCTGGCGCTCAGGCCGAGCAGCGGGCTGTCGAGGTGGAGGTCGGCCGCATGGATGAAGCGAAAGCGCATCGGTTCTGCCCCGGCGCGGCCGCTTGCAAAGACGCGCGGCGGCGCGCGGCCATTGTGGCGGCTCCGGCGGCGGCGCAAAAGCCCCGGCGCGAAAAAGCGGTTGATAGCGCTTCAAAGACGACGAAAGGCGCCGCGCGTCGGGGCGCGGCGCCTTTGGCCGTTCAGTCGGATCCGCTCAGCGCGTCAGTGGGCGCGCTCGGGGTCGAGGCGGCAGAACCAGCCGCGCTGCTGCTTCTGGCCGTCGCGGGCGAGGCCGTTGTGGCAGGTGACGCGCAGTGGGCCGCGCGACTCTTCGCTCGGGCTCGCGATCGAGCCCGTCACGTCGTCCTGAGAGACGCCCGGCGCGACTTCGGAGACGAGCGGCGCGGCGACGGCGCCGAAGGTCGCGATGGCGGCGAAGCCGCCGAGAACGGCGAGCCGGATGGCGATTGCGGGGATGATGTTATTATTCATGATCTGGCGCTCCTGATTTAAAGCCACGCAGGACCGTTTCCTCCCAGACGAAACGATAAAAACCGTCGCTGATGAATGTAAATATAAAGTTGCCGCACCGCAATATTGAAGAACACTGGCAGTTTGTCGCAGCGGGTTTTCCTGATTATTGTAGGAATGGACATTATTCCAAAGCGGAATAAATCTTTTTAATGCTTGAGCTAAATAAAATTTAGCATGCGGCGCGCATATGCCGCAGCGCACATCGACAAGGCGTTCGTTGGTCTTTAAGAGAAGCGCCGCAGCCCTCCCGCCGAAAGCCCTTCATGTCCGACAGCTCCGCCCCGCTCGACTCGATCCGGGAATTGCTCGCCATGGCGCCGCCGCCCTCGCATGAGGCCGAATCGGCGGCGCGGCGCCGACAGGCGAGCCTGACGAAGCCGCCGGGGTCGCTCGGGCGGCTCGAGGACGTCGCGGCCTTCGTCGCCGCCTGGCGCGGGACGGAGGCGCCGACGCTTGAGCGCCCGCTCGTCGCCGTCTTCGCCGGCAACCACGGCGTCGCGGCGCGCGGCGTTTCGGCCTATCCGGCCGAAGTCACCCGGCAGATGCTGCGGAATTTTTCGGCCGGCGGCGCGGCCGTGAACCAGATCTGCGCCTCGGTCGGCGCCGCGCTGAAAGTGTTCGAGCTGGCGCTTGACGTGCCCACAAAGGACATCTGCGCCGGTCCGGCGATGAGCGAGGCCGAGACGGCGGCGACCTTCGCCTATGGCATGGAGGCGATCGCCGACGGCGTCGATCTCCTGTGCGTCGGCGAGATGGGCATCGGCAACACCACCGTCGCCGCCGCGATCTATCATGCGCTCTATGGCGGGACGGCGTCCGACTGGACGGGGCCTGGCGCGGGCGTCGAGGGCGAGGCGCTGGCGCGCAAGATCGAGGCGGTCGAGACGGCGGTGGCGCTGCACAGGCCCTTTCTCGACGACCCGCTGCAGGTCATGGTCCGCCTCGGCGGGCGCGAGATCGCCGCGATGGCCGGGGCGATCGTCGCGGCGCGCTCGCAGAACATTCCCGTGGTGCTCGACGGCTACGTCGCCTGCGCCGCCGCCGCGATCCTGCAGGCGGCCGAGCCGCGCGCGCTCGACCATTGCCTCGCCGGCCACCTCTCGGCCGAGCCCGCCCACGCCGAAGTCCTGCGCCGGCTCGGCAAGGCGCCGCTGCTCGATCTCGGGCTGCGGCTCGGCGAAGGCTCGGGCGCGGCGCTCGCCGTCGCGCTGATCAAGGCCGCGCTCGCCTGCCATTCCGGCATGGCGACCTTCGAGGCCGCGGGCGTCGCGAACCGGAGCTGAGCCTGGCGCGGGCGCCGTTCAGCGCGCCTCGATCAGCGCGCGCGCGTCCTGACGCAGCGCGGCGCGGGCGGACGCGACGAGCCAGGGCATGTGGCCGCCCTCATAGACCTTCAGCGCCACACGGCCGGGATCGCCAAGGGGCGGCAATTGGGCGATCAGAAGTTTTGAGGCGAAATAGGGGGTGACCGCGTCGGTCAGCCCATGGACGATCAGGACGCGCAGCGAGGGATCGAGCGCCAGCGCCTGGCGCAAATCGCCGATCGCCTGGGCGGAGCCGCGCCCGCCGTCCCAGCGCCATTGGCCGCTGAGCGATCCATTGAGGATTTCATAGCGCGCGTCGACCTTCCAGCCGAGTTCGCGGGCGGTCAGCTCGGCCATGGCGGCGGCGAAGGCGGTCTTGGTCGCGTCGAGCACGGGATCGGCGGCGCGCCCGCCGCGCTCCCGCGGCGTCGGGTCGAGGCCGGAGACGTCAAGATCGTAGCGGCTGAGGAGGCGCCCCTGAGCCCTTTCGCGCTCGCGGGCGAACTCCGACGGGTCGATCCGCCCGCCCGAGCGGCGCGCCAAATCGGGGTCGAGGCCTGTGAGCCGCGAGACGTCCGCGGCCAGCCGGTCCATGACGGCTGGATCGCGCGGCGCGCGCAGAAGGTCGGCCAGATAGGGGCCGGACGCATAGGCTTCGATTTCGGCGAGCGCGGCCGTGTCGGTCGGCTTCAGGCCCCGCGCGGCGGCCGCGAGCGAGGGAAGCATGGCCGCGGCCGGCAGGGGGCTGTCCTGCGCCTCGATCCAGCCGAAATCGAGCACGGGCGAAATCAAAATGAGGCCGTCGACGCCGATCCCTTCGTCGTCCTGCAGCGCCCGGGCGAGCTTCGGCGCGCGGAAGCCGCCATAGCTCTCGCCGACGATGAACACGGGGCTTCGCGTCCGCCCGTTCTCGTTCAGCCATTTGCGCATGACGACGGCGAGCGCGGCGACGTCGCCGTCGACCGAGAGAAAGCGCCGCCGCGCCTCGTCCTTGGCGAAAAGCCGGCTGTAGCCCGTAAGCGGCGGATCGATGAACACGAGGTCCGCGAAGTCGAGCCAGCCGTCGGGGTTTGGAACGAGCGCGGGGCGCGCCGAAGGGGCGTAGGGCCCGGGGCCGAGGTCGAGCAAGAAAGGCCCGAGCGCGCCGAGGTTGAGCCAGCCCGAGGCCGCGCCGGGCCCGCCGTTCAGGGCGAAGACCACCGGGCGCGCGGCGTCCGTCGCCTCGCGGACATAAGAAACATAGGCGACGTCGGCCTGCGGCGCGCCGCTTTGCGCGTCGACAAGTCGGATCGCGCCGGCCGTCGCCGTGAAGGCGAGCGCGCCCTGCGGCAGGTTGATCGTGTGGCGCGTGACGGAAGGCGGAGGCAGCGGATTGGGCGGGGTGGTCGGCGGGCGTTGCGTCGCCTGCGCCGCGCGCGGCTCCGGGGTTTGCCCCTCCGGCTTCTGCGCCCCCGATTTTTGCGCTTCGGGCTTCTGGCCGTGGCCCGCCCCGGCCGCCTCGGCGACGGGCGGCGCCGCGTCCACCTCGCGCGCGGCGGCTGGCGCGGCGGCCGGGAGCGCGAACAGGCAGAACGCCAGCGCCGCGGCGACGGCGACGGGGCCGCGCTGATCGGGCGGGTTGCGCATGGCGTCTCCTCCATCGGGCCGCCTGGCGCGGCCTCGGCCCATGGGTCGACGCGGCGGGCGTTTGGGCCGCGGACGTCCCGATCCGCATGATATGGGAGTCCGCCTGTCCTGATTGCAGCGGCGCCGGCGCGCCCGCAAGGCGGCGCGAAGCACAATGGATTGAACGCCGGGATTGAAAGCTGGGGATTGAACGCTGGGGATTGAACGCGAGCCGGCGGAACGACCGCCGAAGCCGCGGGGCGATCGGCGCGCAAGACGCGCAAGCGCCGGCCCGGCGTCGTCGCCCGCGCTCGGGTGCTCAGGCGGCCGGCCTCGTTTCGCGGCGCGCCTTGCGCCGGCGGCGCGCGGCGGCGAGATCGTCGCCCGCCGCGAGGTCTCCCTTAAGCACGCGCGAGGGCGGGAAGATCGCGACCGCCTCGGCCCCGCCGCCGGGCACGGGGCGCAGCAGGAACCGCCCGCCATGCAGCTCGACGAGCCCCTTGACGATCGGCAGGCCGAGCCCCGAGCCTTCCTCGGCGTTCCTGCGCGCGAGCGCGCCGCGTCCGAAGGAGGCCATGACCACGGGAAGCTCCTCGGGCGGGATGCCGGGGCCCGTGTCCCGCACGGCGAGATATTGTCCGCCGGCGGCCGTCCAGCCGACGCGAATCTCGACCTTTCCGCCGGGCGGCGTGAACTTCACGGCGTTGGAGAGCAGGTTGAGCGCCGTCTGCCGCAGGGCGCGCTCGTCGGCCCACAGCCGCGGCAGGTCGGGCTCGACCGACTCCGCGACGGAGACGGCGCGCTTTTGCGCCCGAAGCGCGAGCAGATGGCGGCAGTCCTCGACGATATGGCCGAGCGCCACCGGCTCCTCCTTGAGCTCGAAGCGCCCGGCTTCGATGCGCGAGAGGTCGAGGATTTCGTTGATGAGCGTCAAGAGATGGCGCCCGCTCTCGTGGATGTCGTGGGAATATTCGCGGTAGGACGCGACGACATGGGAGCCGAACAACTCTCCCTTCATGACTTCCGAGAAGCCGAGAATGGCGTTGAGCGGCGTGCGCAGCTCGTGGCTCATGGTGGCGAGGAAGTGCGACTTGGCGAGATTGGCCTCCTCCGCGCGCCGGCGCGCGAGGTCGCTTTCGGCCTTGGCCTGCTCGAGCTCGGCGATGAGCCGGTTCTTGTCCTGCGCCGCCGCGAGCGTCTCGACGGCGCCGAGATGGCGCCGGCGCGCAAGGAGCAGGACCGCAAGCTCGGCGGCGAGGGCGAGAAGGACGATCGCCGCGCTCGCGGGCGCAAGGCTCCGCGCTCCGGCGAACAGCCAGGCCGTCGCGAGGATCGCCGGAAGGGGTTCGGCGAGGGCCGCCGGCCGCGCCGGATTGACCAGCGCGCCGGCCGCCGCGGCGACGAGCCCGATGAGCGCCGCGCCGGCCCCGGCCTCGGACCCGCCCGATCGGCCGACGAGGACCACGAGCAGCGCGAAGGCCGCGCCGCGCGCCGTTCTGGCCGCGACGCCGACGCGCCGGCGTCGTCGCGCCTCGCGCGCAGGAAGCGCGGCCTCCGCCGCCGCGCCGGCGCAGGGAACGCAAACGAAGGGGACGCCGACAAGCGCGCAAAGCTGAACCGCGGCGGCGAGAAGCAGCCACGCCGCGACGGACGCGGCGGGCAGCCAGGCGAGCGCGACGGCGGCGAAGACGAGGCTCAGCCCTGCGCCGGCGAGCGCGTCGTCGCGTCGTCCGGACGCGGACGGGGGGAGCGCGGAGACAGGGCGCGCGGACGGGGCGGCCGGCGGCGCGACGGCCGGCGCGCGCCGCTCCGGCCGGGGCGCGGGATCCGCAGCCGGGACGCGCCCCTCGTCTCGCGCGCGATCCGAACGGGCGTCGTCGGGCGGGAGGGGCAGGCCGGGCGGGAGGGGCAGGCCGGGCGCGAGGGGCCGGTCGGGCGGGAGGGGCAGGCCGGCCGGCGCCGCCCGCTCGCGCGTCCGCCAGGTCGGGATCGAGGCGGGGCCGCGGTCGGCGGCGCGGCCTTGCGGTTGCGTCCGCCGCTCCGGCGCGCCGCGCGCGAGCCAGGCGCCGAAGTCGTCGAGGCCTGAGGCCGGGCCGTCCGGCCCGGACGGCGCCATGAGCAAATCCGCCGCGCGATCCGTCATGTCCGACGATCCGTCATGTCCGAATCTCCCACCGTCGCCTTGCCCAGGAAGTCGCCCTGCGCAGGAAGTCGCCTTGCGGAGCAAATCGCCTTGCGGAGAGGGCCCCGGCGCCCGCGTTCCAAGGCCCGTCGGAAGCCTGCCGCCGAAATTTTAAGAAGACGCGCGAAAGACAGGTCGCATTGTTGGCTCTTGACGCTTGCGCGAAGCTGACGCCTCTTGCGCGCCGGGGCCGGGCCATGCAACCTGGGGTCGGCGTTTCGCGGCGCTGGAATTCTGTGCGGTTTCGCACATTGCGGAGGGGCCGGAGGCGGCTATGGTCCGGCGGCGTCGGACGTTCAGGGTCCGTGCGCAATCTGACCGGCGGGCGGGCGCGCCCGGCCTTGAGCCTGGCGCGGGCCGCGCGCCCCCACAGGACTTTCCATGAAAATCACCATCGTCGGCTGCGGCGACGCTTTCGGCTCGGGCGGACGGGCCCATAGCTGCTTTCGCCTCGATTCGCCCGTGGCCGGAGCGGCGATCGTCGATTTCGGGGCCGGCTCGATCTCCGCCTGGAAGAAGCTCGGCTTCGCCTTCGACGACGTCGGTCTCGTCGTGATTTCCCACATGCACGGCGATCATTTCGGCGGGCTGCCGTTCCTGCTGCTCGACTGCCAGTATGTCGAGCGCCGCACGCGGCCGCTCGTCATCGCCGGGCCGCCGGGGCTCAGGGCGCGGCTCGCGCGGGCGTTCGAGGCGTTTTTTCCCGGCCCGGTCGACTGGAGCTTTCCGCTCGAGGTGCGCGAGGTCGAGGCGGGCGCGCCCGTCGATCTCGGCGGCTTCGCCTATCAGAATTTCCGGGTGGTCCATTCGCCGGGCTCCGCGCCGACCGGGCTCAGGCTGTCCGACGGCGACAGCCTGTTCGCCTTTTCAGGCGACACCGCCTGGACCGACGCGCTTTACGACGTCGCCGCCGGCGCGGATCTTTTCCTGTGCGAATGCTATTCCGGCGACAAGCCGGTGCCGAACCATCTCGACTGGCCGACGCTGCGCGACAGGCTGCCGGGCTTTTCGGCGCGCCGCGTCGCGCTCACCCATATGAGCGAGGGCGCGTTTCGACGGCGCGCCGAGATGGAGCAGGCGGGGGTGGTCGTCGCCCATGACGGACAGATTTTCGACCTCGGCGCTCGCGGCCGAGACGGCGCGCGTCAGGGCCTGCCGGCTCTGTCTTGAAGCGCCGCGCGGCGCGCCGCTGCCGCATGAGCCGCGCCCCGTGCTGCGCGTGTCGTCGACGGCGCGCCTGCTCGTCGCGAGCCAGGCGCCGGGGATCCGCGTCCATCGCAGCGGCCTTCCCTTCGACGACGCCTCGGGCGACCGGCTCAGGCGCTGGATGGGCGTCCCGCGCGAGATCTTCTATGACCAGAGCCGCGTCGCCATCGCGCCGATGGGCTTCTGTTTCCCGGGCCACGGCCCCGGCCGCAGCGACCTTCCGCCGCGCCGCGAATGCCGCCTCGCCTGGCATGACGGCCTGTTCGCGCTGATGCCGCAGGTCGAGGTCGTGCTGGCGATCGGACGCCATGCGCAGGCCTATCATTTCGCAAGGGCCGGCCGGCCGCTTCCCCGGTCCATGACGCTCGACGGGCTCGTGCGCCGCTGGCGCGACTTCGCAGGGGAGGGGCCGATGATCGTCGCCCTGCCGCATCCCTCCTGGCGCAACAGCGGCTGGCTGAAGCGCAACCCCTGGTTCGAGGCCGAGACCCTGCCGGCCCTGCGCGCGCTCGTCGCGAACGCGATTTCGTGATCCGACGCTGCGTTCAGGGTCGGTTCACGCGCGCGGCATTGACCTTGAGCGGGCGCGGGCGTTCCGTCCGGGCCGTGTTTCGTCCGGGGCCAGCATGCGGTTTTCTTTCTGTCGGATCCTTCTCGTCCTCGCCCTGATCGCGCCGGGCCTTCGCGCCGAGGCGGCGGAGGGCGCGCGGCTCGCGCTCGTCATCGGCGAGGGGCGCTACGCCTCGCCCCTCGCGACCTCGGTCAACGACGCCGGCCTCATGGCCGAGACCCTGCGCGGCGCGGGCTTCTCGGTGACGGGCCTCGCCGACCTCGACCTTGACGGCGTGCGGCGCGCCTTCCGCGATTTTGTCGCGCGGGCGGCGGAGGCCGGCCCCAACGCCGTGGTCTTCGTCTACCTCGCCGGCCGCGGCCTCCAGTTCGACGGCGAGAACTATTTTCTGCCGATCGACGCGGCGATCGCGCGCGACAGCGACATTTCGCTCGCCGCGGTCCGCGTCGCCGACCTCGACCGGGCGCTCGCCGGCCTGCCGCTGCGCGCCCGCGTGATCGTGATCGACGCCGCCCGCGCCGATCCGGCGGCGGCGGCCGGCCGGCTTGCGGGCGGGCTCGCCCTCATCGAGGCGCCGCCCGGCGCGCTCTACGCCTTCAACGCGGCCCCGGGGACGCTCGCGCCCGACGAGCCCGGCCCCTATGGCGCCTATGCGCAGGCGCTTTCAGGCCTCCTGCCGCGGCTCGGAATTCCGATCGACGTCGTGTTCGCGCAGACGCGCCTTCGCGTCGACGAAATGACGCGCGGCGCCATGCAGCCCTGGGATTCGGCCAATATCGTCCCGCCGCTCACGCTCGCGCCGGGGCCGCCCGAGGCCGCGCGCGCCTTCAGGAGCGCGCAGGCGCGGCCGCTGCGCGCCTTCCCCACCCCCGCCGAAGCCTACGCCGCCGCGCTCGAGCGCGACACGCTCGAAGGCTATCAGGATTTTCTGGCGCTCTACCCTGACGATCCGCTCGCCCCGCGCCTGCGCGCGCTGGCGGCGGCGCGGCGCGAGGCGCTGACCTGGCGCCGTGCGGTCGCGGCCGACACGCCCGAGGCCTACTGGAGCTATGTGCGGCGCTATCCGCAGGGGCCGCATGTCCATGACGCGCGCCGGCGCCTCGCCATGCTCGCCGCGCCGCTTTCGCCGCCGCCGAACTCTGTCGCCTATGACTTCGGCGGGCTGCCGCCGCCGCCGCCCGCCGATTATCAGATCGTCGACGGCCCGGTGGTGATCGTGGAGGGGCCGCCCCCGCCGCCGCCGCCGGCTTATTATCTGTCGGCGCAGCCCATGTTCGCGCCGCCCCCGCCGCCGCCTCCGCCGCCGCCCGGCGCGCTGCCGGCGCCCGTGCTGATTCCGCTCGCCATCGGCGCCGGCGCGGCCGCAGGCGCGGCGCTCCAGCACGCCGCGCCGCCGCCGCGGGCGCCCCAGACGCCGCCCGGGCCGGGCCCGTTCGCCCCCCCGATCCAGCCCGCGCAAGTCCTGCCCACGCAAGTCCAGCCCGCGCCGCATGGGCAGATTCCGCCGCGGGGTCAGGCTGCGCCGCAAGGTCAGGCTGCGCCGCAGGGCCGTCCCGCGCCGAACGCTCCTCCCGGAGCGGGAGCCCAGCCGGGCGGCCCGGCGCATCCCGTCGGGCCGCCGGGCGCGCCTGCGCCGGGCCATGCCCTGCCCTCGGGGGCGGGGCTTCCGCCGCAGGGCGGGCATAGGCCGCCGGCGCAGGGCGGGCCGAGGCCAACTCCCGCTCCGGCGCCGCAAACCTCCGCGCCGTCCAGGCCCGCGCCGCTCGTGCCCGCGCCGTCCATGCCCGCGCCGCTTCCGTCCGCGGCCAAGCCTGCGGCGCCGGAGGCGAAGCCCGCCATGCCTGCAGCCAAGCCTGCGGCGCCTGTCCCGACGCCTGAAGCAAGGCCTGCGGCGCCAGAAACAAGGCCTGCGGCGCCTGAAGCAAGGCCTGCGGCGCCTGAAACAAGGCCTGCGGCGCCTGGGCGCGTTCCGGCGTCAGGCGCCGGGCTTCCGGCTCACGGCGCGCCCGATTCGGCGCAGCGCCGCCCGCCCGCGCCCGCTTCGCCCGCGCCTTCCGCGCCCGCGCCCCATCAAGCGCCAGCGCCAGCGCCGCATCCAGCTCCCGCGCCGCATGTCGCGCCGGCGCCGCCCGCCGCAAAGCCTCTTCCCGCCGCGAAGCCTGTGGCGCCCGCTCCGCCGCCCGCCGCGAAACCGCCGCCGGCGCCTGCGCCCGCGCCCGCGCCTCAGGCCGGGCATCCTGCGGCCCCGCATCCGGCGCCCGCCGCGGCTCCGCCGCAGGCCGCGCCGCCGCATCCTGCGGCCCAGCGTCCCGCGAGCGACGGAAAGCCGCATCCGCCCGGGCCGGGCGAGGAGCGGCGATAAGGGTCGAAAACTTCGTCTTCCGCCGCGCTTGGCGATTCTCCAAGCCATTGTTAGACTGGCGCGAAGCGGCGTCGCCGGCGGGGCGCGACGGACGCCCGGGCGCGCAGGCGGGGGCTTTGACGTGGATCACGGGAAGGGCGTTGAAATGGACCACGCGCCTCCCCATGAGCAGCCGACGGCGCCGCTCGACGCCTTTTTCGCCGACGGCCGCGCCGGCCTGCCTGAACGCTCCGGCCTTTCCGAACGGTCGATCCCGCCTCGCGCGCGGCCTCACGAAGCCGCCGTCGCCCCGTCGCGACAGGCGCGCCCGACCGGGGCCGCTTCAGGCGGGCCCGCGCGCGGACAGCGGGAGAGCGCGGCGCGCGGCGCGGTCTACGCCGCGCTCGACCTTGGCACCAACAACTGCCGCCTGCTGATCGCCCGCGCCGAGCCGTCCGAGGCGGGCGATTCGGATTTTCGCGTCATCGACTCCTTCTCGCGCATCGTGCGGCTCGGCGAGGGCCTTTCGCGCAGCGGCGAGCTCAGCCCTGCGGCGATCGACCGCACCCTGTCCGCGCTCGACGTCTGCCGCCAGAAGATGGCGGCGCGCGGCGTCACGCGGGCGCGGCTGATCGCCACCGAGGCCTGCCGGGCCGCCCGCAACGGCGGCGATTTCCTGCGCCGCGCCAGGCGCCGAACCGGCCTCGCGCTCGAAATCGTCGACCGCGAGACGGAAGCCCATCTCGCCGCCGCCGGATCGGCCGCGCTCGCCGACCAGGCCGCCGAAAGCGCGCTTCTGTTCGACATCGGCGGCGGCTCCTCCGAAGTCGTCTGGCTCGGCCGCGAGGCCGGCTGCGGGCGCGCCGGCGCGCGCGAGCGGGTGCGCCACTGGGTCTCGCTGCAGCTCGGCGTCGTCACGCTGGCCGAGAAGTTCGGCGGCCTCGACGTCACGCCCGCGACCTTCGAGGCGATGGTGGCGCATGTCTTCGCCGAGCTTGACGGCTTCGCCGCCATGACCCGCGCGGAGCGGCGCTGCGGCCGTTTCCACCTGCTTGGCACCTCGGGCACGGTGACGACCATCGCCGGCGTCTATCTCGGCCTCTCGCGCTATGACCGGCGCCGCGTCGACGGGCTGTGGATGTCCGACGCCGACGTCTCCGCCGCGGTGGCCGCCTTGCGCGCCATGAGCTATCAGGAACGCGCCATGAACGGCTGCATCGGCGTCGGCCGGGCCGATCTCGTGCTCGCCGGCTGCGCCATTCTCGAAGCGATCCGCCGCCGTTTCCCGGCCGAGCGCGTGCGCATCGCCGACCGCGGCCTGCGCGAAGGCATTCTGATGCAGCTCATCGACGAGGATCTTGCGGCCGGCGGGACGGCATGAGCGGACCTTCGGGCGGCTCGTCTTCGGGGCGCGAGGGCGGGCGGTCGCTCAAGACCCGCGTCAAGACGGCGCGCAAGCGCACGCTCTCCTCCACCCTGTGGCTGCAACGCCAGCTCAACGACCCCTATGTCGCGCAGGCGAAGCGCGAAGGCTTTCGCTCGCGCGCGGCCTACAAGCTGATCGAGATCGACGACCGCTTCCATATTCTCAGGCCCGGCATGAGGGTGGTCGACCTTGGCGCCGCGCCCGGCGGCTGGTCGCAGGTGGCGGTAAAGCGCGTCGGCGCGGAGGAGGGGCGCGGCCGCGTCGTCGGCGTCGACCTTCTGCCGATCGAGCCCATGCCCGGGGCCGAGTTCGAGATCATGGATTTCCATGACGCCTCCGCGCCGGCGCGGCTCAAGGCCTGGCTCGGCGGCGCGGCCGACGCGGTGCTCTCCGACATGGCGGCGAACGCCACCGGCCACAAGAAGACCGACCATCTGCGCATCGTCGGGCTCGTCGAACTCGCCGCCCATTTCGCGGCCGAGGTGCTGGCGCCGGGCGGGGCCTTTCTCGCCAAGGTGCTGCAGGGCGGCACGGAGGGCGAACTGCTCGCCATGCTGAAGCGCGATTTTTCAGCCGTGAAACATGTCAAGCCGCAGGCGAGCCGGGCCGACTCCTCCGAGCTTTACGTGCTGGCGACCGGATTTCGCGGCGCGCGACCGGCTGCTGGAGAGGCCGAAGGTTAGGGCTCGGCGCCGGCCTCCTTGATTCTAGGACTCGGCGCCGGCCTCCTGCGGCCGGCGCGCCTTGCCGGCAAGCTCCGCCCCGGCCCCGGCCGGCAGGCGCGCGAACACGACCGCCGAGGCGACGCAGAACACCCCCATGACGGCGAAGGCGAACACGAAGGCGGGTTTGGAATAGACTCCCGCGCCGAAAAAATGCGCATAGCCCTGCAAGGCCCCGGCGCCGGCGGCGATGCCGAGGCTCAGCGCAAGCTGCTGCGCCACCGAGGCGAAGCTGACCGCGCGGCTCATCTCGGGCTGCTCGATCTCGTCATAGGCGATGGCGTTGACGCCGGTGAACTGCAGCGAATTGATGAATCCGCCAAGCAGAAGCACGACGATCATCAGATAGCCCGGCGTCTGCGCCGTGAACAGCCCGTAGCCGGCGATGACGAGCCCGCTCGCCAGCGCGCAGCGCGTCAGCACGCGGCGGAAGCCATAGCGGCGCAGGATCGGCGCCGCCGCCGTCTTCATGAACACCGCGCCCGCCGCCGCCGCGAAGGTCAGGGCGCCCGACTGGAACGGGTTGAGGCCGAAGTTCATCTGCAGCATCAGCGGCAGCAGGAAGGGCAGCGAGCCGACGCCGATGCGAAACAGCGCGCCGCCGCCGACGCTGGCGCGGAAGGTCGGCAGCCGCAGCAACGTCAGGTCGAGCAGCGGCGCCGGCGTGCGGCGCGCATGCAGCACGTAAAGCGCCAGCAGCGCCGCGCCCGAAAAAAGCAGGCCGAGGCTGAGGGCGGGCGAGGCGAGGCCGCCGCCTTCGGCCGCAAGGCCGAACAGCATGAAGGAGAGGCCGAAGCCCGACAGCAGAAAGCCGCGCAGGTCGAAGCGGCCGGGGTTCTCCTCGCGCGCGTCGTCGATGAACAGCGTGACCAGCACGACGCCGAGCACGCCGATCGGGGCGTTGATCCAGAAGATCCAGCGCCAGTGGAAATAGGTGGTCACGAAGCCGCCGACGAGCGGGCCGACGACCGGGCCAAACAGCGCCGGCACGGTCAGAAAGGCGAGCGCGCGCACGAAATCGCCGCGTTCGGTGGTGCGCAGCATCAGAAGGCGTCCGACCGGCACCATCATCGCCCCGCCGATCCCCTGGGCCAGCCGCCCGACGACGAGCTCGGGCAGGTTCGAGGCCATGCCGCAGCCGATCGAGGAGAGCGTGAAAATGAGAATCGCCAGCCGGAAGATCAGCCGCGCGCCAAAACGGTCGGCGGCCCAGCCGCTCGCCGGAATGAACACGGCGAGCGAGACGAGATAGGAGGTGAGCGCCAGCTTGAGCGCGATCGGGTCTTCGTGCAGGTCGAGCGCGATCGCGGGCAGGGAGGTCGCGATGACGGTGGCGTCGAGCTGCTCCATGAAGAGCGCGCAGGCGACGATCAGCGCGGTGACGGCGTAGCGGGGCAAGGCGCGGCTCCGGGGCGGGGGCGGGGCGGCCGCGCGGGCGCGCTGGCCGAAGTCTCACGGCGGGTCTTACCGGCTCGCGCGCGCAGTTCAAATCCCGCCGGCGCGGGTTCAGGGAGCGGCGTCCTGAACGATCTCGTTCAGCCGCCGCCGGTCCTGCGGCAGCGTCAGCGCCGCCTCGGCGCGGGCGTGGGCGAGCCGCGCCTGACGCAGGGCGGCGGCGCGCGTCCGCGGGTCCCCCTGCCGCGCCAGCGCGAACAGCGACTTGAGAAGGCGCGACTGGACTTCGATCATCGCCGCGCCGTCGCGGCCGATGGCCATGAACGCGTCGTCGAACAGATCGTCGAGGGCGAGCGCTGGAACGTGAACCCGCGCGCAGGGCGCGGCCTCCGGGGCCGGGCGCTCGCCGTCGGCCCAAAGGCTGAGCAGACGGACGGCGCGCCCGATCACGTCGATCGCCGTGCCCGGGTCGTTGACGGCCGGAGACAGCGCCCGCTGCGCGATCTCGCTCAGGACGATGAGGCCGAAGCGCGGGTCCTGGTCGAAGCTGCGCTCGTCGCCGACGGCGAAGGCGGCGGCGACTTCCCCCAGCGCGCGCTTCAGCGCGTCTTCGTCGCGCGTCCCGGCGACACGCGCGAGCGGCGCGCCCGAATGGACGAAGGCGCCCGGGAGCGCCTCGACATAAACCTCCGCGTCGAACGCCGCGCAGCAGTCCGACAGCGCGGTCATGTCGATATGCTGCACATAGCCGATCGTCTCGCCGAAGACCGGCGCTGCGGCCGCCGGCGCCGGCCCGGACGCCGGCGTTCCGCCGAGAAAGGGATGTTCGATCCTGTCCCTGATCGCGGCGAGCGCCGCCTCCTCGACCCGGCGCGTGGTCTCGCCCACCCGCCCGAAGCGCGTGAGATAGTCGATCCAGCGCAGCAGCGACACGACGATCAGGCCGATGACGCCGATGGTGACGAAGAACAGGATCACCCGTCCGCGGTCGCCATAGGCGCCGGTCTGCAGCACCACGAGCCCGACGATGCTGAACAGGAACGAGCCGACGAATGTCGAGAGCACGTTCTGCGTCACCTGGTCCTCGATCAGGAGCTTCGTCGCGCGCGGCGTCACGCTGCTGGCGGCCGCGCCATAGGCCGTGGTCATGACGCTCAGCGAAAAGGTGGTGACCGCGAGCATGCTCGAGGCGATGACGTTGAGGACGCCGTCGACCGCGTCCGCGCCGATCCGGCGCGAAAGGCTCGCGGGGATGGTCCAGGGGATGTAGCGGTCGGCGACGGCGGCGAGGATCGCCGCGCCGACGCCGAGGGCGCCGATCAGGCTCGCGCGCAGCCACAGCCGCCGCGCCGCTCTCTTCAGGATCCACCGCCACCGCGACATCGCGCCTCCCGCCGTCTTCACGCCCCCGCGAGACGCCTGCCGCCGTCCGCGCCGCAGCCTAGAGAGACGCGGCCCCCGCCGCCAGCCCGACGTCGTCGCGCAAGGCGCGGCCGGCGCGCTTGTCCCGGCGCGGTCCCGGCGTTGTTCCAGCGCCCTGACGGCGCGACTTCTCCGCCGCGCCGCTTTGCGCTCGGCCTCAGCCCATGCTATGAGCCGCCCGCAACTCTCATCCAACAAAAACGCGGCGTCCCCGTCGAAGCAGGCGGGGCCGATAGCCGTCATCCCGGAGTTGACAATTTGAGCCCGATCCAGCGTCCGCCGCTCACCGAAGCCTTCACGTTCGACGACGTCCTGCTGCTGCCGGGCCATTCCGAGGTGATGCCGAGCGGCGCCGACCTGCGCACCCGCCTCACCTCGACCATCAGCCTCAATTTGCCGATCATCTCGTCGGCCATGGACACGGTGACCGAGGCGCGCCTCGCCATCGCCCTCGCCCAGGCCGGCGGCATCGGCGTCATCCACCGCAACCTCGAGCCCGCCGAGCAGGCCGAGGAGGTGCGCAAGGTCAAGCGATTCGAGAGCGGCATGGTGGTCGACCCGATCACCATCTTCCCCGACGAGACCCTCGCCGACGCGCTCGCCCTGATGCGGCGGCACGAGATTTCCGGCATTCCGGTGGTCGAGCGCGGGCCGGGCGGCAAGCCGGCGCGGCTCTGCGGCATCCTGACGAATCGCGACGTGCGCTTCGCCGACAATCCGCTCGAGCCGGTCTCGGGCCTGATGACCAGGGACGTCATCACCGTGCGTGAGGGCGTCGCCCAGGACGAGGCGCGGAGGCTGTTGCACCAGAACAGGCTCGAAAAGCTCGTCGTGGTCGACGAGGAGTTCCGCTGCGTCGGCCTCGTCACCGTCAAGGACATGGAGAAGGCGACGCAGCACCCGTCCGCCTCGAAGGACGCCGAGGGGCGCCTGCGCGTCGCCGCCGCCTCGACCACCGGCGACAAGGGTTTCGAGCGGGCCGAAATGCTGATCGACGCGGGCGTCGACTGCGTCGTGATCGACACCGCGCACGGCCATTCACAGGCGGTGCTCGACCAGGTTTCACGCATCAAGCGCCTGAGCAACAAGGTCGCGCTGATCGCCGGCAACGTCGCGACGCCGGACGGGGCCAAGGCGCTGATCGACGCCGGCGCCGACGGCGTCAAGGTCGGCATCGGCCCGGGCTCGATCTGCACCACGCGCATCGTCGCCGGCGTCGGCGTGCCGCAGCTGACCGCCATCATGGACTGCGCCGAGGCGGCGCGGGCCCAGAACATCCCGGTGATCGCCGACGGCGGCATCAAATATTCGGGCGATCTCGCGAAAGCCATCGCCGCCGGCGCCGACACGGTGATGATCGGCTCGCTGTTCGCCGGCACCGACGAAAGCCCCGGCGAGGTCTATCTCTACCAGGGCCGCTCGTTCAAATCCTATCGCGGCATGGGTTCGGTCGGGGCGATGTCGCGCGGCTCGGCCGACCGCTATTTCCAGCAGGACATCAAGGACCATCTGAAGCTCGTGCCCGAAGGCGTCGAGGGGCAGGTGCCTTATCGCGGCCCCGTCGGCGCGATCGTGCACCAGCTCGCCGGCGGCCTGCGCGCGGCCATGGGCTATGTCGGCGCGGCCGACGTGCCGACCTTCCAGAGCCGCGCCAAATTCGTGCGCATCTCGTCGGCGAGCCTGCGCGAGAGCCATGTGCACGACGTCTCGATCACGCGCGAGAGCCCGAACTATCCGACGGGCTCGTAAGCCGCCCGCCGGCAGGCTTCGCTTCGGGCCCGGCCGTTCCGCGCCGGGCCGCCCCTCTCCATCCCGTTCGCGGAGCCCCGATGTCGCTGCAATCCATCCTCGCGCCCGTCTTCGTCGAGATCGGGCTGATCTTTTTCCTGACCTTCTGGATGGTCGCCGCGCGCCATGGCAAGTCGCCCGAGCGGGCGAAGCTCGTCTCGGACTGTTTCTCGAACCATTTCGAGATCCCCGTCCTTTTCTTCGCGCTCGTCCCGCTGGCGATTCTCACGCGCAAGGCCGACACGCTGTTCGTCGTCATGTCGTGGATCTTCGTCCTCTCGCGCCTCGCGCATGCCGCGATCCACACCGGGCCGAACACCCAGCCGGCGCGGGGAATCGCCTGGCTGCTCGGCGTCGCGACGCTGTTCGTGATGTGGGTCGTGTTCGCCCTGCGCATTTTGTTCGCGGGGCTGTGACGCGGCGGGCCTGAGCCCGCATAATCCGCGCGGGGCGGCGCCGCCGTCCGATTCGCACTCGAAAGGAAACGTCCATGGGCGTGATCGCATGGCTCCTCGTCGGCGCCATCGCCGGCTGGCTCGCCGGCCTCATCATGAAGGGCGGCGGCTTCGGCCTGATCGGCAACATCCTCGTCGGCGTCGTCGGCGCGCTGATCGCCGGCGCGATCCTGCCGCGGCTCGGACTCTACATCGGCGGCGGGCTTCTGGGCGACATCCTCAACGCCGTGATCGGCGCCTGCATCCTGCTGTTCATCATCGGCCTTGTGAAGAAATAGGAGCAAATCATGACCCCGGGCGCGCGGGTCGCCGCGGCGATCGAAGTTCTGGGCGAGGTCGAAAGTCTTCGCCGCCCCGCCGCCGACGCGCTCAAGGACTGGGGTCTGTCGCATCGCTTCGCCGGCTCGAAAGACCGCGCCGGCGTCGCCGCGCTCGTCTATGACGCGCTGCGCCGGCGCGCCTCGGCGGCCTTCGTCATGGACGACGCGTCGCCGCGCGGCGTCCTGCTCGGCGCGCTGAAGCTTTCGCGCGGCCTCGCGCTGGCCGAAGCCGGGGCGCTGTTTTCCGGCGAGGGCCATGCGCCGGCGCCGCTTTCGGAGCCTGAGCGCGCGCGCTTTTCATCCGCGACGCTCGACGGCGCGCCGGCCCCCGTCGCCGGCGATTTTCCCGACTGGCTCGAGCCTTCATTGCGCGCGGCCTTCGGCGAGCGGGTGGTTGAGGAGACCGCCGCGCTCGCCGGGCGCGCGCCGCTCGACCTGCGCGTCAACACGCTGAAATTTTCGCGCGAGAAGGCGCTGGCGAATTTGAAGCGCCTCGGCGCCGCGCCGACGCCGCTCGCGCCGTCGGGCCTGCGCGTGCCTTTCGGCGCGGACGGCCGCGCAGTCTCGCTCTCGGGCGAGCCCGACTATCTCAAGGGCCGCGTCGAAATCCAGGACGAAGGCTCGCAGCTCGCCGCGCTGCTCTGCGCGGCGCGCCCGGGCGAGCAGGTGCTGGATCTCTGCGCCGGCGGCGGCGGCAAGACGCTGGCGCTCGCCGCGCAGATGGAGAACCGCGGCCAGATCTACGCCCATGACGACGACGCGCGCCGGCTCGGGCCGATCCACGCCCGGCTCGAACGGGCCGGCGCGCGCAACGTCCAGGCGCGCACGCCGCGGCGCGGCGCGGACGCGCTGGCCGATCTCGCAGGCCGCTGCGACCTCGTGCTGATCGACGCGCCCTGCACCGGCGTCGGCGCGTGGCGGCGCAACCCGGACGCGAAATGGCGCATGCGCCCCTCGGCGCTCGCGCAGCGCGTCGCCGAGCAGGACGAACTGCTCGCGGGCGCCGCGCGCTTCCTGAAGCCGCAGGGGCGGCTCGTCTACGTCACCTGCTCGCTGCTCCCGGAGGAGAACGAGGCGCGCGCGCAGGCTTTTCTGGGCGCGCACGCCGAATTTCGCGCGCTCGAGGCGCAGGACATGGCGGCGGCCGCCGGGCTGCCGGAGCTCGCGCGCTTCGCCTCGACGCTCGGGCCGGGGCTGCGGTTCTCGCCCGCCACGAGCGGCACGGACGGATTTTACGTCGTGGGTCTTGCGCGAGGCTGACTCCCGCGAGATCCGCCGCGGCTCGCGCCGTCGACCGGCGCGTTTCGAAGCAGGTCGTCGCGCCCGGGCGCGAGGCGCTCGCGCGCTAGGCGCCTTACGACAAACAGATTATATCCCGCGGCGCCGCAAGCCTTTATTTGCGGTGCTGGCGCCGACTTTGCTGTAACTTCGCGCGGACGCAGAAGGCGGGCCGGAACCGCTTCCGCATTCCGTCGTCAGGCGAGGAGACGCAGGCCGAGGGCGCTCAACCCGAAACGACGAGAGGCTCATGGCTTACGCGCAGATCGGCAAGATAAGCGTCGCCGCGACTTTGCGGGATTTCGTCGAGCAGGAAGCGCTTCCTGGAACCGGCGTGACGCCCGAGGCCTTCTGGAGCGGGCTCGAAGGGCTGATCGCCGAATTCAGTCCCCGCATCGAGGCGCAGCTGAAGTTCCGCGACGAGCTTCAGGGCAAGATCGACGCCTATCACAAGATTTTCGCCTCGCGCGAGTTCGATCCCGCGAGCTACGAGAGCTTCCTGCGCGAGATCGGCTATATCGTCCCCGAGCCCGAGGATTTCTCGATCCGCACCGAGAACACGCTTGAGGTCGCGCGCGTCTCGGGCCCGCAGCTCGTCGTGCCGGCCTCGAACGCCCGTTTCGTGCTCAACGCCGCCAACGCCCGCTGGGGCAGCCTGTTTGACGCGCTCTATGGCTCGGACGTCATTCCCGAGACGCCGGGGCTCGAACGGGGCAAGGGCTACAACAAGGCGCGCGGCGCCCGCGTCGTCGACTACGCCTGCTCGCTGCTCGACGAGATGGTTCCGCTCTCGAAGGGCCGCCACGCCGACGTCGTGCGCTATCGCGTCGCCAACGCCGAACTCGTCTGCGAGCTCGAAAACGGGCTCGAGACGCGCCTCAAGCATCCCGGCCGCTTCTCCGGCTGGCGCAAGACCGGCGAGCAGGCCCTGACCGTGCTGCTGCGCCAGAACGGCCTCCACATCGAGCTCGAGATCGACCCCGGCAGCCTCGTCGGCTCGGAGACGAAGAGCGGTCTTTCGGACGTGATCCTCGAAGCGGCGCTCTCCGCGATCATCGACCTCGAGGACAGCGTGGCGGCGGTCGACGCCGAGGACAAGGTCGTCGTCTATCGCAACTGGCTCGGCCTGATGCAGTCGACGCTGTCGGCGAAGCTCGAGAAGAACGGCCTGATCTTCGAGCGCAAGCTCAACGCCGACCGGCATTACCTCGACCGCGAGGGCCGGCCGATGACCCTGCACGGGCGCAGCCTGCTGCTCGTGCGCAACGTCGGCCATCACGTGAAGACCGACGCCGTGCTCGACGCGGCCGGGCGCGAGACGCCCGAAACCCTGCTCGACGCGGCGGTCACGAGCCTCATCGCCCTGCATGACGTGCGCGGCGAGCCGGCGGTCCACAACAGCCGCGCGCGCTCGGTCTATATCGTCAAGCCGAAGATGCACGGCCCTGACGAGGCGGCGCTCGCGAACGACGCCTTCGCCCGCGTCGAGGATTTCCTCGGCCTGCCGCGCTTCACGCTCAAGATCGGCATCATGGACGAGGAGCGGCGCACCACGGTCAACCTCAAGGCCTGCATCAAGGCCGTCGCCGACCGCGTCTTCTTCATCAACACCGGCTTCCTCGACCGCACCGGCGACGAGATCCACACCTCCATGGAGGCCGGGCCGATGATCCGCAAGGACGAGATCAAGGGCACGCCCTGGATCGCGGCCTATGAAAACCAGAACGTCGACGTCGGCCTCGCCTGCGGCTTTCCGGGCAAGGCGCAGATCGGCAAGGGCATGTGGGCGGCGCCGGACGCCATGGCCGAGATGGTCGCGAAGAAGATCGCGCATCCGCTCTCGGGCGCGAACACGGCCTGGGTGCCTTCGCCGACGGCGGCGACGCTGCACGCGCTGCATTATCACAAGGTCGACGTCGCGGCGCGCCAGGCGACGCTGCGCAAGCGCCCCAAGGCCAAGCTCTCCGACATCCTCACGATCCCGCTCGCCAAGACCAACTGGGCGCCTGACGACATCCGCCAGGAGCTTGAGAACAATTGCCAGGGCATCCTCGGTTATGTGGTGCGCTGGGTCGACCAGGGCGTCGGCTGCTCCAAGGTGCCCGACGTCCATGACGTGGCGCTGATGGAGGACCGCGCCACGCTGCGCATCTCGAGCCAGCATATCGCCAACTGGCTGCGCCACGACGTCGTCACCAGGGATCAGGTGCTCGAGACGCTGAAGCGCATGGCCGTCGTCGTCGACCGCCAGAACGCCGGCGACAGGCTCTATACGCCGATGGCGCCGGGCTTCGACGGGCCGGCGTTCAAGGCCGCGATGGACCTGATCTTCAAGGGGCGCGACGAGCCGAACGGCTACACCGAGCATCTGCTGGCCGCGTGGCGGCGCGAGGCGAAAGCGATGCAGGCGGCGTCCTGACCGCAAAGCCGTCCGGGCGGAGCCTTTCCGCCCGGCCGCACGTTTGCGTCGAAGCGCGCGATGGGCGATAAAGCCTCAAAGACGCGAGAGAAGCGAAGACGAAGGGAGAAGCGGCCATGATCGAACGCGTCGTGGCGACGCCGCAGGCGGTCGAGCTCATCGAGAAGCTCAAGGACGCCCATGGCGCGCTCCTGTTCCATCAATCCGGCGGCTGCTGCGACGGCTCCTCGCCCATGTGCTATCCAGACGGCGAATTCCGCATCGGCGGCAATGACGTGCGCCTCGGCGAGATCGCCGGCTGCCCGGTCTATATCGACGGCGACCAGTTCGACGTCTGGGCCCACACCCAGCTCATCGTCGACGTGGTGAAGGGCCGCGGCGCGGGATTTTCGCTCGAATCGCCCGGCGGCGTGCGCTTTCTGACGCGCGGCCATGTCTTCTCGCCCGAGGAGACCGAACGGCTCGCGCCGCTCGAACGGGCGGGGGCGGCCAGACCCATGGCCTGACCGGACGGTCGCCTCCGGTCGCGGCGCGACCCGGGGCGCGGGCGGCCTGCGGAAAGCCGCTCTTGCCGCCGCGCGCGCTTTGGGTTTTGCTGCGCCGCGCGCCCTTTTGGCGCGAGAGGGCGCCGTGACATGAGAATGCGTCTTGTGGCGGCGCCGCCGTTCACGACCTTGCCGTTCAAGATCTTGCCGTTCAAGACTTTGCCGCTCGCGACCCCATTGCTCACAATCCTGTTGCTTGCGAGTCTTCTGGTCGCGGCTTCGCCGGGCGCGGCCCGCGCGACGGAGCCGGCGCCGCTCGTGCCGGAGCGCAGGTTCAGGGTCGAAGGCGACTTCAGCGGCGGCAGGGGCGAAGTCGCCAACGATCTCAGCGGCTTCGCCTGCGCCCCCGAGGAGTCGGGCGGCCGGCGCGTCTGCGTCGTCGTCGACGACCAGACCCGTTTTGTCCAGGTCGCGTTCCTGAAGGCGGGCGCGCTCGTTCCGGGCGACGTCGTCAAAATCGTCGACCGGGACCGCGAGGACGAGATCAGGGGACGGCCGCCGCAGGACCCGCAAAACCCCGACGATCAGGGCGTGTTCAAGGATTTCGACGGCGAGGCCGTCGCCTACGCCGCCCCCTATTTCTATGTCCTCGGCTCGCATGGCCGGTCGCGCGGCGAGGGCGAATTCCTGCGCTCGTCCTTCGTCTCTGCGCGTTTCCGCCTCGACGACGCGGGAAAGCTCAAGGGCGAGGTCGAGACGACCTATCGGCTCGCCGACGCGCTTCTCGTCGCGGAGCAGGCGCGGCCCTTCTTCGCCCGCAAGCTGCAGGACAGGGGTCTCAATCTCGAGGGCCTCGTCGTGGTCGACGGCCTGTTCTTCGTCGGCGCCCGCGCGCCCTCGATCGAGGGCGACGCCCTGCTGATCGGCGCGCCCGTCGAGGATCTGTTCGCGCCGGGCCATGAGCGCCTGCCGATGCGCGTGACCGAGATCGGCCTGAGCCTCGGCGAAAAGGCCGGCGTGCGCGACCTCGCCGTGCTGCCCGACGGGCGTCTGCTCATTCTTTCAGGCCCGACGCGCGAGCAGAAGGAGGAGCCGTTCAGCCTGTTGGTCGCGCCCCGACCTTCGCCGCAGGCCGCCTCGCCGCTCAAGCCGACGCTGCTCGGCCGGCTCGAGGAGGTCTGGACGCCCGACAGGAACAATGAGCCGAAGCGGGCCAAGCCCGAAGCCGTGCTGCCGCTCGAGGCCGGGAACGGCGAACTGCGCGCGCTGATCCTCTACGACACGGCGCGGAACGGCAGGCCGACGGAGTTTCGCGCGCCGCTGCCGCCGGGCTGAC
>NZ_JBGAHM010000006.1:25641-128872 GCF_044226135.1 Methylocella sp.
CGGGCTGACGCGCCGCGGACGCGTCAGCCCGGGCCGGGCGGCTCAGGACGGAACGCGGTTGTCGCGTTTGGCCTGCATGTTCTTGCCGTGCTGGCTCACCGCCCCGAGCTTGGCGCGATTGCGCGACAGGGTCTTCGCGCTTTCGATCGGCGTCATGCCCTCGCGCGCGGTGCGGCTCATCGGCCGGCGGGCGGCCTCGGCGTCGCGCTTGCGGCGAAGCTCCAGAGCGCGACCGGCCGCGTCCTTCATCGCGTCGCGGGCGGCTTTCCCCTCGCGGCGCGCCGCCTCGGCGTTGAGGCGCTTGAGCGCGGCGGCGAGCGCGTCGCGCTTGCGGCGCGAGCCCGTGTCGTCGGCGGCCGCGCGCGCCCCTTTCGGCGCGGTTTTGCCGCGCATCTCGCGGCGCTGGCGCGCGGCGATGTCGCGCGCCCGGTCGCGCCGGTCGCGCACCAGCTTGCGCAGCCGCGCCAGTTCGGCGTCGTCGATCGCGCCGAGCGCCGGATGGCGCGTCGGCTCGACGAGCGCGAGCTCCTCGGCGTCGAGCGCCGGCCGTTCGGATTTCAGGCCACGTCCCATGTCGGTCTCCTTGCGTCTTATAGTTGTGGATTGTGCAATGATTTTCAGCGAAGGTTGTAAAATCGCTTAAGGCGGGCGGGCTAGAAAGGATCGGCGGCGAATCGTCCGCGGGCGCTCCGCCCATGAACGCGTCCTGAGGAGAAAAGACCCTGTTCCGCGCGTCCCATCTCGCCGGTTTTCTGTTCGTCGGAGGCGTCCTGTTCGCCGCTGCGGCGGCGCCGCCCCAGGTCGGGCTGCATCCGCCGTCGGGGATCTCGGTGCATTATGCGCCGGCCGAGAATCTGGAAAAGATCGACGTGGACCTGATCGATTCGGCGCGCGACTCGATCGACATGGCGGCCTATGTGCTGACCAACTGGCCGGTGATGAAGGCGCTCTCGCGCGCGGCCGGGCGCGGCGTGAAGATCCGGATCTACCTCGACAACGGGCTGATCGGCCAGAAGGCGCCGAGCGAGCCCTTTCTCGAGCTTATCGACAATCCGGACATCGCGATCGGCGTCAAGCGGCGCGGGGCCGCGCTGATGCATCTGAAGAGCTACCAGATCGACGGGCGCATCCTGCGCACGGGCGCGGCCAATTTCTCGGCCTCGGGCCTCAAGAAACAGGACAACGACCTGATCATCATCAACGACCCCGAAGCCGCGGCCGAGTTCCGGCGCAGGTTCGAGACGATCTTCGCCGGAAGCGAGCCCCTGCCGGCGGCCGCGCAGGATCGCCGGCGCAGCTTTTTCGCGCCGCAGGGGTGACGCGCCCGCCACAGGGGCGGACGCGCGGCGGCTCAGAAGGGGCCGAACTTCTTCAGTTCGGCCTTGAAGGCGGAGGCGACGTCGGGATTGGCCAGCGCGAAGGCGACGTTGGCCGAAAGGAAGCCGATCTTCGAGCCGCAGTCATAGGTCCTGCCGTCGAAGCGCACGCCATGGAAGGCTTGAGACTTCGCCAGCTCCTTCATGCCGTCGGTGAGCTGGATCTCGCCGCCCGCGCCCTTCTCGATGGTTTCGAGAATCGGGAAGATCTCCGGCCCGAGCAGATAGCGGCCCGAGATGATGCTGGTCGAGGGCGCGGTTCCCTTCGGCGGCTTCTCGACCATGCCGGTGATCTCGAAGGACGCGCCTTCGTCCCTGCCGATCGAGACGACGCCATATTGATGCGTCTCCTCAGGCGACACCTCCTCGACGGCGATGATGTTGCCGCCATGTTTCTCATAGGCCTCGACGCACTGCTTCAGGCAGCGGCCCGCGCTCTGCGGCCCGGCCATGGTCACCATGTCGGGCAGCAGCACGGCGAAGGGCTCGTCGCCGACGAGTTCGCGCGCGCACCAGACCGCATGGCCAAGGCCGAGCGGCGCCTGCTGGCGGGTGAAGCTTGTCGCGCCGGCGGCGGGAAGCTGCGCCTTCAGCGCCTCGAACTCCTTGAGCTTGCCGCGCTTCTGCAGCGTGTCGTCGAGTTCGTAATTGATGTCGAAATGGTCCTCGATGACGGCCTTGCCGCGGCCTGTGACGAAGATGAAATGCTCGATTCCGGCCTCCGCCGCCTCCTCGACGACATGCTGCAGGACGGGGCGGTCGACGATCGTCAGCATCTCCTTCGGAATCGATTTGGTGGCGGGAAGGAATCGCGTGCCGAGGCCGGCCACGGGGAAAACGGCCTTTCGAATCCGCTTCGTCATCGAGTGTTCCTAAAAGAGGCGCCGCGCTGCGGCGCCGGATGAACGGCGGCGCGAGAATAGCCAATAATTCTCTGTCGAACCAGAGTCGGCGTCGTGGACTTGCGTCATGCGCACGACATATGCTTTCTCGATATGAAGCAATCGAGACAGGCTTTACGGCGAAATTCGCCTATGCGGCATTTTGTTCGGGTCTTTTTTGCAGGCGGCGAGCTTCTACCTTGCACGGAGGAGACGCAACCTTGAAGCGAAGAATTTTATTCATTCCAACTGCGGCGCGCGACGCTTTTTCTTGACGCGTGGGGCGTAACGTTCTGGCCTGTCGGGCGCGTTTGGCGCGAGGAGATCTTCATGGCGGTGTTGGTGACGGGCGGGGCCGGCTATATCGGCGGCCATATGGCTCTGGCGCTTCTCGACCGGGGCGAGGAGGTCGTCGTGCTCGACAATCTCTCGACCGGCTACGCCTGGGCGGTTCCGCCGGGCGCGAAGCTCGTGGTCGGCGATTTCGGCGACGAGGCTCTGGTCGACAAGCTGATCGCCGAAGAAAAGATCGAGGCCATCGCCCATTTCGCGGCCAAAATCGTCGTGCCCGAATCTGTCGCCGACCCGCTCGGCTATTATCTCAACAATACGGCCAAGGCGCGCGCCCTGCTGGAGCGGGCGGTCAAGGGCGGGGTGAAGCATTTCATCTTTTCCTCGACCGCCGCGGTCTATGGCGAACCCGCCGCCAATCCCGTGTTCGAGGAGGTCGCGCTCGCGCCGATCAACCCCTATGGGCGCTCCAAGCTGATGGTCGAATGGATGCTCGCCGACGTCGCCAAGGCGCATGGGCTGGGCTTTGTCGTGCTGCGCTATTTCAACGTGGCGGGCGCCGACCCGCAGGGGCGGCTCGGCCAGTCCTCGCCGGTCGCGACCCATCTCATCAAGGTCGCCTCGCAGGCGGCGCTCGGCCATCGCGACGGGCTCGACGTGTTCGGCACGGATTATCCGACGCCGGACGGCTCCTGCGTGCGCGACTACATTCAGGTGAGCGATCTCGTCGACGCCCATCTGCGCGCGCTCGACCATCTGCGCGCGGGCGGCGAAAATCTCACCTGCAATTGCGGCTATGGCCGCGGCTTCTCGGTGCTCGAAGTCGTCGAGGTGGTGAAGACGGTTTCGGGCGTCGATTTCCCGGTGCGGATCAAGGGGCGCCGGGCGGGCGACCCGGCCTCGCTCGTCGCCGGCGCCAAGCGCGTGCGCGAGACGCTCGGCTGGATCCCGAAATACGACAACCTGCCGACCATCGTCGAACAGGCGCTGTCATGGGAGCGGCGGCTGCACAACCGCAAGGCGGCGGAATAGGCGCCGCGCGTCTTTTTTCAGCGCGCCGGCGTCCAGCCGTCGAGCGCGCCTGCAACGATATGCCGCACCACCTTCATGCCGAGCGCGCTGTCGTTGAGGCAGGGGACCTGCGCGAAGGCCTCGCCGCCGTGCTCGAGAAAATAGTCGCGGTTCTCGATGCCGATCTCGGAAATGGTCTCGAGACAGTCGACCGAGAAGCCGGGCGTCGCCACCGCCAGCCGTTTCACGCCTTTGGCGGCGAGCGCCTTCACCGTCTCGTCGGTGTAGGGCCTGATCCATTCGGTCCGCCCGAAGCGCGACTGGAAGGTGATCGGGCAGCGCTCTTCCGAAAGGTCGAGCGCCTCGCGCAGCAGCCGCCCGGTTTCGAGGCAATGGGCGTAATAGGGGTCGCCCGCCTCCACATAGGATTTCGGAATCCCGTGGAAAGAGAGCAGCAGGACTTCGGGCTCGAAAGGGAGCGCGGCGAGATGTTCGCGCGTCGATTGCGCGAGCGCCTCGACATAGACCGGGTCGGCGTAATAGGGCGGGACGCTGCGCAGCTCCGGGCGCCAGCGCATTTTCCTTAACGATTCAGCGACCTTGTCGGCCACGCTCTCCGTCGTCGCGCCGGCGTATTGCGGATAGAGCGGAACAATCAGCACGCGCCCGCAGCCCGCCGCGCGCAGGCGTTCGAGCCCTTCGCGAATCGGCGGATTGGCGTAGCGCATCGCCCAGTCGACCAGAATCGTTTCGTCGCCGAAGGCGCCCTCAGTCGCGAGCCGCGCGAGCTTTTCGGCCTGCGACCGCGTGACCGTCTTGAGCGGGCTTTCGTCGAGCTCGCGGTTCCAGATCGTCGCATAGGCCTCGCTTGAGCGCTGCGGCCGCGTCGACAAAATAATGAGGTTGAGCACCGGCCACCAGACGAGGCGCGACGTGTTCACCACGCGCCGGTCGGACAGGAACTCGCGCAGATAACGCCGCACCGGCCAGTAGCCGAGCGCGTCGGGCGTGCCGAGATTGACGAGAAGAACGCCGATCCGGCCCGCGGGCGCGGACGACGCGGGCGCGTCGCGGCTCATTGGCCCTCGCTTTCGGTTCTGGCTTTGGGGACGGGGGGGGCTTGCGGCGGCTCAGGCCGCCGGCGCGTCGCGCAGGCGGACGACGACTTCGACCGCCGCGACGGCCTTGCCCGCAGGCGGCGGCGGCAGGTTCAGGAGGTCGATCGCCACTTCGGGGATGTCGACGAGCGCGCCGTCGACCAGAAAATGATGATGCCGCAGCGTGTTGGTGTCGAAATAGGTGCGCGTGCCGTCGACCGCGATCTCGCGCAGGATCCCCGCGCCGGTGAACTGGTGCAGATTGTTATAGATGGTGGCGAGCGAGACCGGCACGTTCGAGGCCTGCGCTTCGTCCTGCAGGATTTCGGCCGTCAGATGACGCGACCCGCGCGAGAACAGGAGCCAGCCGAGCGAAAGCCGCTGCCGCGTCGGACGCAGGCCGGCTTCGGCGAATTTCATGCGAAGCTCATGAAAGCGGCAGCCGACGAGGGCGCCGAGCGGCGCCTTGGCCGGCCCGTCGATCTTTCGCGATTTGGCGCTGCGTCTGGGCATGAAGGGCGCGCTTCCTTGAAAAGACTGGCGCGAAGGATAATGCGCGCCGCCACGCGCCGCAACCTTGAACAGGGCCGCGCCGCTTGTCGGCGCGCGTCTTGTTCCTATATGCTCGCAAAAGAGGAAAATTTGATGCCCGAGATCACCATTTATACGACAGCGACCTGTCCCTATTGCCGCAGGGCGAAGGAGCTTCTCGCCAAAAAGGGCCTCCCCTTCAAAGAGATTCCGGTCGACGGCGAGCCGGAGCTGCGCGCCGAGCTCGCGCAGCGCGCCGGCCGCACCAGCGTGCCGCAGATCTTCTTCGGGGCGCATCATGTCGGCGGCTGCGACGATCTCTACGACCTCCATTACGACGGCAAGATCGAACAGCTTCTGGCTGAACAAGACTGATGATCAAATTCGCGCTGCGCTGCGACGAGGGCCATGAGTTCGAGAGCTGGTTTCAGCTCGGCGCGGCGTTTGACGCGCAGGCGCAGGCGGGCCTGATCCGCTGTCCGGCCTGCGGCTCGGCCTCCGTGTCCAAGGCGATCATGGCGCCGGCGCTCGCCCGCCTCAGCGCCGAAGAGACGCGCGCGGCCGAATCTCAGGCGAAGGACAGCGACGGCGCGGCCGCGCCGGCTCCGGCGCCGCAGGGCGGCCCCGTGCTCATCAGCGCCGCCGACGCGAATCTGCGCGCCGTGATGGACGAGCTGCGCCGGCATATTCTCGAAAACACCGACGATCTCGGCGACAAATTCGTCGAGGAGGCCTGGCGCATTCATCATGGCGAGGCGCCCGACCGGGCCATCCGCGGGCAGGCGAGCGCCGACGAGGCGCGGCGGCTGCTGGAGGAGGGCGTGCTTCTGACGCCGCTGCCGCGCGGCCCCGAAGACCTCAACTAGAGCATTTTCAGTAAAAGTTGCAGACTTTTACGTTAAGAAAATGCGCAAAAACAAGATGTTGGAACACGATCCCAAGCCGGCGTTTTCGGCTGGCGCCCAGCGCGACGCCTGAAGCGCGCCGAAGATTCGTTTCAGAACGCCCGGTCGACGCAGAAATCGACCGCGCCCGACAGCGCCGTCTTCCAGGGCGAAGTCGGAAACAGCTCCAGCGCGTCGCGCGCCATGGCGCCGTAATGGCGCGCGCGCTCGATCGTGTCCTCGAGCGCGCGGTGCTTGCGCAGGATGGCGATGGCGGCCTCAAGGTCGCCGTCCTGGATCTCGCCGCGCTCCAGCGCGCGCTTCCAGAATTCGCGCTGCTCGGGCCCGCCGCGGCGGAAGGCGAGCACGATCGGCAGGGTGATCTTGCCCTCGCGGAAATCGTCGCCGACGTTCTTGCCGAGCTTGGCCGAGGCGCCGCCATAATCGAGCGCGTCGTCGATGAGCTGGAAGGCGACGCCGAGATTGACGCCGAAGCCGCGGCAGGCGGCGATCTCGGCCTTCGGCCGGTCGGCGAGCAGCGGGCCGACCTCGGCCGCGGCGCCAAACAGCGCGGCGGTCTTGGCGCGGATCACGGCGAGATAGTCGTCCTCGCTCGTCTCGGTGTCCTTGGCGGCGGACAGCTGCATGACCTCGCCCTCGGCGATCACCGCCGCCGCCGTCGAGAGCACCTCGAGGCAGGGCAGCGAGCCGACCTCGACCATCATCTTGAAGGCCTGGCCGAGCAGGAAATCGCCGACGAGCACGCTCGCCTCATTGCCCCACACCATGCGGGCGGCGAGCTTGCCGCGCCGCATGTCGCTTTCGTCGACCACGTCGTCATGCAGCAGCGTCGCCGTATGCATGAATTCGACGGCGGCCGCGAGCTTGACGTGGCCCTGGCCGCGATAGCCGCAAAGGCCGGAGGCGGCGAGCGTCAGCATCGGCCGGAGCCTCTTGCCGCCCGACGAGATCAGATGGTTCGCGACCTCGGGGATCATCGAGACGTCGGATGAGGAACGGCTCAGGATGGTCTGGTTGACGAGCTCCATGTCCGCGCGCACAAGCGCGACGAGAGGCTCTATGCCGCGCTCGGGCGCGTTTTCTTCGATCGAAAGGACGACGCCCAAAGGACTAGATCTCCGCGGCCAGTCTTCGGCTTTTAGGGCGAGGAGCCGGCTTTTTCAACTCGGCGACGAAGATCGCGCCGGCGGGGCGGACACGGGGGCGCCGAAAACCCCTTGCCGCCGGCCCATGGGCCGTGCGACGCCTTGGCGGCGCCGCGGCGGCGGCGGCGGGATTTGCGCCATGATCGAGCTGTTGCGCGCCAACGACCTTGTGCTGATCTCGCGCGTCGAGGCGCTGCTCGCCGGGGCCGGCGTGCGGCTCGTCGTCGCCGACCGCCACATGAGCGCGGTCGAAGGCTCGCTCGGCTTTCTGCCGCGCCGCCTGCTCGTGCCCGACGAGGACGCCGAGCTTGCGCGCGAGACGCTGATCGACGCGGGGCTCGGCGACTGGCTCAATGACGGATGAGGCGGCGCCGGGCGAGACGCTCGACGGATTCTTCGGGCGCAGGGTGCTGTTGCGGCAGTTTCGCCGCGGCCACCGCGCCGGCCTCGACGCGGCTCTGCTCGCCGCCGCCGCCCCTGCGGCGTTTTCAGGACTGGCGCTCGACGTCGGCGCGGGCTCGGGCGCGGTCGGCCTCGCGCTCGCCGCCACGCGGCCCGGCGCGCGCGTCGGCCTCATTGAATGCGACCCCGCCTCCGCCGCGCTGGCGCGCGAAAACATCGCGCTCAACGGGCTTGGCGCGCGCGTGCAGGCCCATGAGGCGGACGCGCTTGCGCCCCGCGCGCGACGGGCCGCGGGCCTGAAAGACGAGGCGGCCGACCTCGTCCTGTCCAATCCGCCCTTTCTCGATCCGGCGCGGGCGCGGGCCTCGCCCGACGCGGACCGGCGCCGGGCCCATATGGCGCCGGACGGCGGCGCGGCGCGCTGGACCGTCGCCTGCCTCGCCCTGGCGCGGCCGGGCGGCGACGTCATGCTGATCGACCGGCCCGAGCGGCTCGGCGGCTTTCTGGCCGCGCTCGAAGGCCGCGCCGGCGCGGCCGTGCTGAAGCCGGTTTATCCGCGCGCCGGCGCCGCGGCGATTCGCGTCCTGCTGCGCGCGCGCAAGGGCGCCCGAACCCCGCTCGCGATCGCCCCGGGCCTCGTCCTGCATGATGACGAAGGGGGTTTTACGCGCGAGGCGCAGGCGCTGCTTGCCGGCGAGGACGCGCTCGCCTGGGGCGACGCGCGATAGGGCATTTTCAGTGAAAGTTGCAGATTTTTACGTTAAGAAAATGCGCAAGACCAAAATGTTGGAGCGCGTTTGCGACTCGATGAAGTCCGAACGCGCGCTGACGTCGCCCCGGCGTCACCAGTAGCGGCGATAATAATAGGGGTGATAGTAAGCCCGCGGCGCATAATAGCGCCTCGGATGATAATATCTCGGCCGATAATAGCGGCGCGGATAATAATACCGCGGCCTGTAATAGCGGCGCGGGTAGGCGTATCTTGGACGATAATAGCGCCGACGATAGGCATAATAGGCCTTTTCGGCTCCTTCGGAGCGCGCTGGGGTCGCGGCGGCGCGGATCGCCGCGGCGGAGGCCGCAAACCCCGACGCCGGAGCGGCGGCGGCGGGGGCGAGCCCTCCAAACAGTTCCGAAAGAGCGATAAGGACGGCGAGCGTCGCCGCGAACGGGCCTGAACGAGACGTCATGTTCTCCTCCGGAGCGAGCCGAAGCGAAAAGCCCGGCAAGACTGCGCCGTCCGGGGCGGGCGCGCAAGAACCCAGATGGGAGGCGCGGCCGTCTTTGCGCGCGCCGCGCTTGACCCTCCCCATGGGCGCCCCTATGCCTGCGGCGACGACCCCGGCGACGAAGCGATGACCAGCCCTTTCCAGACATTCGAGCCCGCGCGGCTCGACCCGACGAGGTCCTTTCAGGGCCTGATCCTGACGCTGCAGCAGTTCTGGGCGGAACAGGGCTGCGTCATCCTGCAACCCTATGACATGGAGGTCGGGGCCGGCACCTTCCACCCGGCGACGACGCTGCGCGCGCTGGGGCCGAAACCGTGGCGGGCCGCCTATGTGCAGCCCTCGCGCCGGCCGAAAGACGGGCGCTATGGCGAGAATCCGAACAGGCTCCAGCATTATTACCAGTTTCAGGCGATCCTGAAGCCCTCGCCGCCCGACCTGCAGGCGCTCTATCTGCGCTCGCTCGCGGCGATCGGCGTCGACCTTTCGCTGCACGACATCCGTTTTGTGGAGGACGACTGGGAAAGCCCGACGCTCGGCGCCTGGGGGCTTGGCTGGGAATGCTGGTGCGACGGCATGGAGGTGTCGCAGTTCACCTATTTCCAGCAGGTGGCGGGCGTCGAATGCGCGCCGGTCTCGGGCGAACTGACCTATGGGCTCGAACGCCTCGCCATGTATGTGCAGGGCGTGGAGAGCGTCTACGATCTCAATTTCAACGGCCGCGAGGGCGTGGAGAAGATCACCTACGGCGACGTGTTTCATCAGGCCGAGCAGGAATATTCGCGCTTCAACTTTGAGGCGGCGGACGTCGAGGTCCTGTTCCGCCATTTCCGCGACGCCGAGGCCGAATGCCGGGCGCTGCTCGAACAGGGCGAGGGGCCGGACGGGCGGGCGCTGATCGTGCTGCCGGCCTATGACCAGTGCCTGAAGGCCTCGCACATCTTCAATCTGCTCGACGCGCGCGGCGTGATCTCGGTCACGGAACGGCAGAGCTATATTTTGCGCGTGCGCGAGCTGGCGAAGGCCTGCGGCGCGGCCTGGCTCAGGACCGAGGGCGGCGGAGGTCGTTGAAGGTCAGCAGCCGCGGCTGTCTTCGCAGCGGCGATGGTCGTCGGTGAAGAAGCCGTCATGCGGGCTGCGGCTGACCGCGACGCTGCGGCCGGTCACGAGCCGCTCTTCCTCAAGGACGCCCGAATGGCGATAGGCGTCAGGCGTCAGGGTCTCGCCGGAGCGCGTCTGATAGAGCGCGACGGGGACGACGAGATCGCCGGAGACGAGCCGCGCGGGCGTGGCGAGCGGAGCGGCGGAGGCGCAGAGAGTCGAAGCGAGGAGCGCGGCGGCGGCGGGGATCGAAAGCTTCATCTGAAATGCCCTTCGTTGACTGCCAAACGCGCGAGGCGCAGCTCAAGTTCCCCGCCTATGCGCGGAATTTCCGCTTGGCGAAGCCTGGCGCGGGCTTTAACTCAACCCGGCCCGGGCCTTTCCGGCGAGATTCTCCTGACGGGACTCGCCCGAAGGTTTCGGCCGCCGTCCGTATGTGCGACGCGGCGGGCCGCAAGACTGTAACCTAGCGCACGTTCCGCACGGACCGCGCCCGCGTCGGGGATCGCCCGCGCAGGCTCTGCGGCGGGCGGCGGGAGCGATCATGCCCGATCTTCTGCTTGAGCTTTTCTCCGAAGAAATCCCCGCCCGCATGCAGGCCCAGGCGGCGGAGGACCTGAAGCGCCTCGTCCTTGAGGAGCTCGCCGGGAAAGGGCTCAGATCCGAAGGCGCCGCCGCCTTCTCGACGCCGCGCCGCCTTGCGCTCCATGTCGCCGGCCTGCCGGCCCGCCAGCCCGATCTGCGCGAAGAAAAGAAAGGCCCGCGCGTCGGCGCGCCCGAGGCCGCCGTGCAGGGCTTTTTGAAAAGCGCCGGCCTCGCCTCGATCGACGAGGCCAAGATCGAAGTCGACCCCAGGAAGAAGGGCGAGTTCTACGTCGCGATCGTCGAGCGCAAGGGCCGGGACACGATCGAGGTCCTGTCCGAGGTCCTGCCCGCCGTCGCGCAGCGCTTCCCCTGGCCGAAGTCGATGCGCTGGGGCGCGGCCTCGGCGCAGGAGGGCGCGCCGCGCTGGGTGCGCCCGCTGCATTCCATCGTCGCGACCTTCGGCCCCGAAACCGAAGACCCGCAGGTGGTGCCCTTCAGCCTGGGCGGGATCGCGTCCGGGCAGGTGACCTACGGCCACAGGTTCATGGCGCCGGGGCCGATCCGCGTGCGCCGCTTCGACGATTACGCGCCGGCGCTCGAAAAGGCGAAGGTGGTGCTCGACGCGGCCCGCCGGCGCGACATCATCCTGCACGATCTGCGTGATCTCGCGCTCGCCAACGGGCTGGAGCTGATCGAGGATCAGGGGCTGCTCGAAGAAGTCGCCGGCCTCGTCGAATGGCCGGTCACGCTGCTCGGCGACTTCGACGAAGCCTTTCTCGACATTCCGCCGGAGGTCATACGGGCGACGATCCGGGCGAATCAGAAATGCTTCGTCATGAACGGCGCCGAGACCGGCCGGCTCGCCAATAAATTTGCGCTCGTCGCCAACATCGACGCGGCGGACGGCGGCGCGGCGATCGCCGCCGGCAATGCGCGGGTGGTGCGCGCGCGCCTGTCCGACGCCAAATTCTTCTGGGAGACCGATCTCGGCGTCAGGCTCGAGGACCGGCTCGCCCGGCTCGAACACGTCGTGTTCCATGAAAAGCTCGGGACGCAGCGCCAGCGCGTCGCGCGCCTCGTGCGGCTCGCGCGCCTGCTCGCGCCGCAGGTCGGGGCGGACGAGGCGCTCGCCGCCCGCGCCGCGCTGCTCGCCAAGGCCGATCTGCCGTCCGAAATGGTCGGCGAGTTCCCGGAGCTGCAGGGGCTGATGGGTCGCTATTACGCGCTGGCGCAGGGCGAGGACGCCGAGGTCGCCGACGCCATCGGCGATCATTACCGGCCGCAGGGGCCGTCGGACCGCGTTCCGGCGGCGCCCGTCGCCGTCGCCGTGGCGCTCGCCGACAAGCTCGACATTCTGGCGGGCTTCTGGGCCATCGACGAGAAGCCGACCGGCAGCAAGGACCCTTACGCGCTGCGCCGGGCCGCGCTCGGCGCGATCGCGGTCATTCTGGGCGCGGGGCTGCGCCTGCGGCTCGGCGCGGTCTTTGCGGCGGCGCTCGCCGGCCATCGCGAAGGTGGCGCGCTCAGGGCCGCGGCGGCGGACGACGCCGCGCTCGCCACGGAGCTGATGGCCTTTGTGGAGGACCGGCTGAAGGTCTATCTGCGCGAGCGCGGCGGGCGCTTCGACCTTATCGACGCGGTGTTCGCCCTGCCGGGCGAGGACGATCTGACGCTGATCGTGGCGCGGGTCGGCGCGCTCGGGCGGTTCCTCGAAACCGAGGACGGCGCCAATCTGCTCGCCGGCTCTCGCCGCGCCGCCAACATCCTGCGCGCCGAGGAGAAAAAGGCGGGCGCGGCCGAAGCCGCGGCCTATGAAGCGCCGTTCGCGCGCGCGCTGCTGCGCGAGCCCGAAGAGATCGCCCTGGCGCAGGCGCTCGCGCCCGAAGGGAAAGAGCCCGGCTGGGCCGCCCCGCTCGCCGCCGAGGATTATGAGGGCGCGATGAAGGCGCTGGCTCCGCTGCGCGCGCCGGTCGACGCGTTTTTTGAGAAAGTCACGGTCAATGCGCCGGAGCCCGAGCTTCGTCTGAACCGCCTGCGCCTGCTCGCCCATCTGCGCCGCGCGGTCAACGCGGTCGCCGATTTCGCGCGCATCGCGGGCTGAGAACAGCCCGCGACGCCACGCGGCGCGCCTCAGTCGTCGCCTGACGGCGGCGCGTCGAGGCCGCGCTTGCGCAGCAGCGCCAGCGGCGAAGGCGAAGAGCCCCTGAAGGCGGCGTAGGCGGCCTCGGGCTCGACGCTGTCGCCGGCCGCATAGACATGGCGCAGAAGCCGCGCGGCGGTCGCGGGATCGAACGGATCGCCCGCCTCGCGGAACGCCTCGAACCCGTCGGCGTCGAGAATCTCCGACCACAGATAGCTGTAATAGCCGGCCGAATAGGATTCGCCCGAGAAGATATGCTGGAAATGCGGGGTGCGGTGACGCATGCCGATGGCGTCGGGCATGCCGATGCGCGCGAGCTCGGCCTTCTCGGCCGCCGCGACGTCGAGATTTTCAGGGTCGGGGTTCATGTGCAGCGCGAGGTCGACGAGGGCCGAGGCGGCGTATTCGACCGTCGCGAAGCCCTGGTTGAATTTGCGCGCCGCGAGCAGCTTGTCGATCAGGGCTTCGGGCATCGGCTCGCCGGTCGCGTAATGGCGCGCGTAGCGGCGCAGCACGTCGGGCTGCTCCAGCCAGTGCTCATAGAGCTGCGAGGGGAACTCCACGAAGTCACGCGCGACATTGGCGCCGGCGAGCGTCGGGAAGGTCACGTCGGACAGCATGCCATGCAGGCCGTGGCCGAACTCGTGGAACAGCGTGCGCGCGTCGTCGAAGCTGAGCAGGGTCGGCTCGCCCTCGCCGCCGGCCGAGAAATTCATGACGTTGACGATGACCGGAAGCTGGCCGCCGTCGAGCCTGTGCTGGGTGCGGAAATCGCTCATCCAGGCGCCGCTGCGCTTTTCCGGCCGGGCGAGATAGTCGCCGATGAACAGCGCGACCGGCGCGCCGTCCCGCGAGACCTCGAACACGCGCGCGCCCGGATTATAGAGCGGGATGTCGAAACGCTCGGAGAAGGAAAGGCCGAACAGGCGCCCCGCCACATAGAAGGCCGCCTCGATCATCCGGTCGAGCTGGAGGTAGGGCTTGAGCTCGCCCTCTTCGAGGTCGAACTCGGACTTGCGCTTCTTCTCGGCGTAATAGCGCCAGTCCCAGGGCGCGATCGGGAAATTGCCGCCCTCGGCCGCGGCCAGCGCCTGAAGCGCGGCCTCCTCCTGCGCCGCGCGCGCGCGCGCCGGCGGCCAGACGGAGTCGAGAAGGTCCAGCGCGGCGGCGGGCGTCTTCGCCATCGTGTCGGCGAGGCGGAAATGGGCGAAGCTCTCATAGCCCAGGAGCTTCGCGCGCTCGGCGCGCAGCTTCACCATTTCGGCGGCGATCGCGCGATTGTCGGTCTCGCCGCCGTTCTCGCCGCGCGCGGCCCAGGCGCGCCAGGCCTTCTCGCGCAGGTCGCGCCGCGCCGAAAACTGCAGGAACGGCTCGATGCTGGAGCGCGACAGGGTGATTCCATAGCGCCCGGCGTGGCCGCGCTCGGCGGCCGTCCGCGCCGCGCTCGAAACCAGAAAGTCCGGCAGTCCGACGAGATCGGCCCCGTCGAGCAGCATCAGCCAGCTTTTTTCGTCGGCGAGCACGTTCTGGCCGAACCGCGCCCCAAGGCTCGCGAGCCGTTCCGAGATTTCGGCGAGCCGCGCCTTTTTCCCGGGCGCGAGCCCCGCGCCGGCGCGGGTGAAATTGATATGCGTGCGCTCGAGCAGGCGCTTTTCCTCGGGCTTGAGGCCGAGCGTCTCGCGCTGGCCGTAAAGGGCTTCGATGCGCGAAAAAAGCCGGTCATTGAGCAGGGTCGCGCTGCGATGGCGCGACAGCACGGGGGCGAGATCGCGTTCGGCCGCCTCAAGCTCGTCGTCGGCGTCCGTGCCGACGAGGTTGAAGAACACGCTCGCCGCCTTGTCGAGACTCTTGCCGCTGCGCTCGAGCGCGCCGACGACGTTCTCGAAAGTCGGCGCGGCCGGGTCGTCGGCGATGGCGTCGACGTCGGCCCGCGCCTCGGCCAGCGCCGCCTCGAAGGCCGGGCGGAAATCGGCCGAAACGATGCGCTCGAACGGCGGGACATGGTAGGGGCCGCTCCAGGGTTCGAGCAGGGGGTTGCCGTGAACGTCGGCCTTGGTCATTGAACCCTCAAAAATCTGTCTGCGCGTCTGTGACTGAAAGATAGCGCAGGCGTGCGGCCGCACAACCGCCCGGCCGCGCCGGGGGCGGAACCTTCGCCGCAACGCGCGGTTTGAAGGGCCTGTTTTCGACCCTTGGCGGACACGTTTCGCCGCGCGCGCGTCCGCGCCGCATCTGGAGCCACGCATGACCGCGCAAACGCCGGATCTGACCGCCTGCGACCGCGAGCCGATCCATGTTCCGGGCGCGATCCAGCCGCATGGCGCGCTGCTGGCCGCGCGCCGCGCCGACCTGCGCCTCGCCTTCCTCGCCGGCGATCCGCAGGCGCTGTTCGGCCTCGACGACTGGCGCGGCCGGCCGCTCGCCGACTTCATCGGGGCGGAGGCGGCGGGGCGCGCGGCCGGGGCGCCGCAGGGCCCGGCGTCGCTGTTCCTCGGGCGCGTCGAGACGACGCGCGGCGCCCTGTTCGAGGGCGGCGCCCATGCGTCCGACGATTTCGTCTTCGTCGAGCTCGAGCCCGTCGAGGCGGCGTCGCGAAGCGCCTCGGAGGCGCTTTGCGAGCTCGAGGTCGCGAGCGTCGAGCTGCAGCGCGCCGAAAGCGTTCAGGAGCTGTGCGATCTCGCGGCGCGCCAATTCCGCAGCCTGACCGGCTTCGACCGGGTGATGATCTATCGCTTCCTTGAGGACGAGTCCGGCAAGGTCGTCGCCGAGGCGCGGCGCGCGGGCGTCGCCTCCTTCCTGAACCAGCATTTCCCGGCCTCCGACATCCCGCGGCAGGCGCGCGCGCTCTATGTGCGCAACCTCGTGCGCACGATCCCCGAGGTCGATTACGCGCCCGAGCCGCTGCGGCCCGAAGCCGAAAGCGCGGGCGTCGACCTCAGCGACTGCGTCCTGCGCAGCGTCTCGCCGATCCATCTCGAATATCTGCGCAACATGGGGGTCACGGCCTCGGCCTCCGTGTCGATCGTGATCGACGGGCGGCTCTGGGGGCTCGTCGCCTGCCACCATGAGAGCGCGCGCCGGCTCGATTCAGAGGCGCGCGGCCTGTGCCGCGCGCTCGCCTTCGCCTTCGCGCAGCATGTCAGGGCGAAGGCCGAGGCGGAGGACTATCGCGAGCGCCTGCGCCTCGCGAGCTTCTCGTCGAGCCTCGTCGAGGTGCTGGCGCGCGACGGGCCGCTCGACCAGGCCCTCGCCAATCATCTCGACGAGACGGCGTGCATGCTGAGGGCCGACGGCGTGGCGATCGTGCACGGCCATGACCTCATCGTCGGCGGCGCGGCGCCCGGACGCGACGAGATCGCGGCGCTGGCGCGCTGGATCGCCCTGCGCGGCAAGCCGGTGTTCGCGACCGACCGCCTGCCGCAGATTCATCCGCCGGCGAAGGCGTTTCAGCGGCTCGCCTGCGGCGTCGTGGCGAGCGTGCTGTCGTTCGACGAGCCATGGGCGATCCTGTGGCTGCGCGCCGAGAAGATCGAGACGGTGAACTGGGCCGGAAATCCGCACAAGCCCGTGGCCGGGGGCGAGGTCGGCGCGCTGACGCCGCGCGCCTCCTTCGCGCTGTGGAGCGAGACGGTGCGCGGGCGCGCGCGCGGCTGGACCCCGGCCGAAGTCGAGGCGGCGGGCCGGCTCGGCGCGCTGGTGATCGAGGCGCGCCAGACCAGGCGCGAACGCGACCTGAACCGTCGCCTGACCGAAACGCTCAAGGACAAGGACCTGCTGATCGAGCAGAAGCAATATCTGATCGGCGAGGTGAACCATCGCGTCCAGAACAGCCTGCAGCTCGTGACGAGCTTTCTGACGCTTCAGGCGATGTCTTCACGCGAGCCCGGGCTGCGCGAGGCGGTCGAGGAGGCGAACCGGCGCATCGCCGCCGTCGCCCTGCTGCATCGCCGGCTCTATCGCGGAGACCAGATCGAGATGGTGCAGCTTGCCCGCTACATCGAGGATCTCGTCGCCGACGCCATGGCCGCGCTCGGCGTGGGCTGGAAGGAGCGGCTGACGCTCGATCTCGCCCCGGCGGCGGCGCCGACCGATCAGGCGGCCTCGATCGGGCTGATCCTGACCGAGCTTCTGATCAACGCCAACAAATACGCTTACGGCGGCGCGCCCGGCCCGCTCGCGGTCGCTCTGGCGGAGACGCGCGGGCAAATCGAGCTCACCGTCTCGGACAAGGGGCGCGGGCGGGCGCAGGACGCCCGCCAGGGGTTTGGCGGGCGCATGCTCGAAGCGCTGACGCGCCAGCTCGGCGGCCAGTTGACCTATGAGGACAACCGGCCGGGCCTCAGGGCGAAGCTGACCGCGCCGCTGCGCGCCGGCGTCTGACGCCGCGCCCCGCTCAGGCGGCCTGCTTCCGCCTGCGCGGCGACTCGGCCGGACGCTCGCGCGGCTCGCCGCGGTCGCCGACGAGGTCCCAGCGGGTCTTGAACATGGAGTCGCAGATGCCGGGGCTGCCGAAGCCGTCGGAGAAGCTCACATTGCCGCGCCGGTGGTGCTCGGCGTGCGCCTTGCTGGTCGAGAAGGAGCGCAGCAGCGCGTAGAAGCGGCCCCTGAGCCCGGTCTTGTCGCGCGGCAGACGGGCCGAGAAATCATAGCCCGAATGCTCATAAAGGCCGCCGATCGCCCCGAGGCTGGCGACGAGCAGATGGAACGACACGTCCGCGCCCGCGCCGACGAGCGTCAGCGGCAGAAGGTAGGGCAACACGATTTCAAGGAAGAAGTCGGGCGCGCCCATGTAGCAGGCGCTGACCGCGCGGCTCGCCCCGGTCGAATGATGCACCCCATGGCCGAGCCTGCGCATCAGGCCCGGGCGATGCAGCACGAAGCGGTGCGCGACATATTGCACGACGTCATGGCCGACGCCCATGGCGATCATCGCCAGCACGAAATGCACGGCGCCGATCTGCGGCGCGCCGACGAAGGCGAGGCCCAGAACCTCGACCAGAACCATGGCCGGCAGCAGGATGAAGACCTGGTTGAACAGCACGCGCGGCAGCAGCTCGAAATAGCTCATGCGCTCGACGGCGCGCATCTTGTAGGCCGGCAGGCGCCCGGCGCGGTCGCACCATTCGAACCACAGGCCGACGCCGTGGTAGACGACCATCTGCACGGCGAAGGTCAGGACAGAGAGGGGGAGAATCAGGCCGCCCGATGCGTCGCTCATGTCAGGCGTCCTTTCCGCAGGAAAAATTCATGTGGCCTTCCTGGCTGTCTGGCGTCGCCGCAATCCGGCCTTGCGGGCGGTGCGGCTTCAGGACGTCATCGGCCCTCACGTCGCGCGGCGGTTTGATCTACCGCATAAAGCGCGCGCGAAGCGCGCACATTTTGTGTCATCATGTAACGCATCCCCTTGACGCGCATGGCCTATTGGAAAAATTCCAGAGTCCCGCCCAAAGCCGCGCGCGCCCGCTTGCCAAACGCCGGCGATGAATTAGGAAGGCGCGGGCGGCCGTGAAGGGCGCCGCGCGAACCAAGGGCGGATGCGCATGACGAGAGAAGACTCCCCTGAAAAGCGGCTCATCGCGCGCGAGACGGCGAAGATGCTGATCGAGATCGAGGCGGTTCTCTTCAACGCCGAAAAGCCCTTCATCTTCACGTCGGGCTGGGCGAGCCCGGTCTACACCGACATGCGCAAGCTCATCGCCTTTCCGCGCCTGCGCCGCCGTATCCTCGACTTCGCGGTGGAGACGATCGAGCGCGAGATCGGCTATGAGCGCCTCGACGTGGTGGCGGGCGGCGAGACCGCCGGCATCCCCTACGCCGCCTGGCTGTCCGAGCGGATGATGCTGCCGATGCAATATGTGCGCAAGAAGCCGAAGGGGTTTGGCCGCAACGCGCGCATCGAGGGGGTCGTGCAGGAAGGCGCCCGCACCCTGCTCGTCGAGGATCTCGCCACCGACGGGCGCAGCAAGGTCGGCTTCTGCGAGGCGGTCCGCGAGGCCGGCCAGCGCTGCGACCATGTCTTCGTCTTTTTCTTCTATGGCGTCTTCGCGCAGTCGGACAAGATTTTCGCCGACCTTGGCGTGCGCCTGCATCATCTCGTGACCTGGCGCGACATTCTCGAAACCGCGCGGGCCGAGGGCTATTTCGCCCGCGACACGCTCGACGAGGTCGAGCGCTTTCTCGTCGCGCCGGCCGAATGGTCGGCGGCCCATGGCGGCGCGAGCGCGATCTCGGGCTAAGGGCATTTTCAGTAAAAGTTGCAGACTTTTACGTTGAGAAAATGCGGAAAAACAGGATGTTGGAGCGCGTTCACGACTCGATGAACGCTGAACGCGGTCCGGCCGGATCGGGGCGATCCGGCCGCCCGCAACGGGCGCGACAGCCCGAAGCCGACGCTCCGGGCGCGCCGAAGCTTCACCCTCAGCGCGGGGCGACGATGTCGAGCGCTTCCTTCAGCCCCTTGGGCGAGATCTTGGCTTCGAGCTTCTCGCCGGCCGAATTGACGATGATCAGCCGCCCCGACTCGCGCGCGGCGCGGAACAGCTCGACGTCTTCGGGCGTGATCACGGCGTCGGCGAGGCAGGCCATGTTGAGGCAGGACTTGAAGGCCAGCTTGACCTTCACCTTGCCGCCGTCGCCCGTGACCTCGACGCCCGGCGCGAGCGTCAGATTGGCCTGCACGATGGCGACGAGCTTGACCGGCTTGCCGGCGCCCTCGCTGAAGAAGGCGACCCGGGCGACGGGCGCTTTCGCCTCGTCCGGCGTGAGCGAGATGTCGGCTTCGCAGACCTGCGCCGCGCGCGAGGGCGCGGCGTTGCAGATCGCGACCCAGTCGCCGAGCGGGGTGCGCGCGGCCGGCAGGGCGCCGTCCGCGACGGGCGCTTCCTGGCCCGGGGCGTCCTTGGCGGGAGAGGCCGGGGCGGGAGCCTCCTGCGCGGAGGGCTGGGCGAAGGCGGGGGCGACGGAGGCCGGCCCGGCGAGAGCGAGGAGAGCGGGCAGGGTCTGCCAAAGGCGCATGGACGTTTCCGGTCTTTTCTTGAGACGTTGCGGGCGGCCGAAGCCGCCCGCGCGGGCTTAGACCATGTTTCGCGCCCGGCCGCAAAACGGAATCCGCCGCGCTCACGCAAATCTGTCGCAGGCGCCTTTCGGCGCGCTCAGGCCTCCTCGCCCGAGCGCCGGCCGAAATCCGGGGCGGCCGTCTCCTGGCCAAGGTCGATGATGCCGCGCCGGATCGCCCGCGTGCGCGTGAACAGCGCCTCGAGCCCCTCGCCGTCGCCGCGCCGGATCATGCGCTGCAGCGCCGTCAGATCCTCGGTGAAGCGGCCGAGCATTTCGAGCACGGCGTCCTTGTTGGCGAGAAAGATGTCGCGCCACATCACGGGATCGGACGCGGCGATGCGGGTGAAGTCGCGAAAGCCGCCGGCCGAGAATTTGATGACTTCCGCGCGCGCCTGGTCTTCGAGGTCTGACGCCGTGCCGACGATGTTGTAGGCGATGAGATGCGGCACATGGCTGGTGATGGCGAGCACCAGATCGTGGTGCTCGGGCGTCATCAATTCGACCCGCGCCCCGGCGCCCTCCCAGAAGCGGCGCGTCCTGTCGACCGCCGCGGGGTCGGCGCCGTCCGGCGGAGTCAGGATGGTCCAGCGGTTGCGAAACAGCGTGGCGAAGCCGGCGTCTGGCCCCGACTGCTCGGTGCCGGCGACAGGATGGGCCGGCGCCAGCGCGACATGCGGCGGCAGCACGGCGGCGAGCTCCGTCGTCACCGACGCCTTGACCGAGCCCACGTCGGAGACGATCGCGCCGGGCGCGAGATGCGGCGCCATTTTCGCCGCGACCGTGGCCATGGCCCCGACCGGCGTGCACAGGATGACGAAGCCCGCGCCCGCGACCGCCTCGGCGAGGCTGTCGGGGACGACGTCGCCGAGCCCGAGCTCGCGCGCCCGGGCGCGGACCTCGGGCGAGGCGTCGAAAAGGGCGATCTCGCGCGCCAGCCGCTTGCGGCGGATCACGCGGGCGAGCGACGAGCCGATCAGCCCGACGCCGACGATCGCCGCCCGCCCGAAGATCGGCTCGTCGAGCGCGGGGCCAAGCCCGTCCGCGGGCGGAAGCCCGTCCGGCGCGGCTTCAGCCATTTGCGAAAAAATCGCGCAGCGCGGCGAGGACGAGCCCGTTCGCCTCGCCGGAGCCGACCGAAAGCCGCAGGCAATGCGGCAGCCCATAGGCGCCGACCGCACGCAGGATGAGCCCGCGCTTGGTCAGAAAGGCGTCGGCCGCGGCGGCGGCCGCAGCGTCGGCGAAGGGAATGAGCAGGAAATTGCCGGCGCTCGGCGGCGGCGCGAGGCCCATCGCCGCAAGTTCATGCGCGAGCCTGTCGCGCCAGAGCGCATTGTGGGCGACCGCCGTCTCGATATGGGCCTCGTCGGCGAGCGCCGCGACGCCGGCGGCGAGCGCCGCGCTATTGACGTTGAAGGGCGGCCGGATGCGGTTCAGCGCGTCGCAGACGGCGGCGGGCGCATGGCACCAGCCGAGCCGCAGCGCGGCGAGCCCGAAGATCTTGGAGAAAGTGCGCGTCATGACGACGTTTTCGCGCGCCTGCGCCAGCGCCAGACCGTCGTCGTAATCGGCCTGCGTCGCATATTCGGCGTAGGCCGCGTCGATCACCAGCAGGGTCTGCGGCGGCAGGGCGTCGGCGAGGCGCAGCACCTCGGCCTTCGGCAGATAGGTGCCGGTCGGATTGTTGGGATTGGCCAGGAACACGATTTTGGTGCGCGGCGTGACGCGGGCGAGAATCGCGTCGACGTCGGCCGTGAGGTTTGTCTCGGGCGCGACGACCGGCGTTCCGCCGGCGGCGAGAATGGCGATTTTATAGACGAGAAAGCCGTGCTCGGTGAACAGCCCTTCGTCGCCCGGGCCGAGATAGGCGGCGGCGAGAAGATGCAGGATCTCGTCGGAGCCCGAGCCGCAGACGATTGTTTCGGGCGCAAGGCCGTGCTTTTGGGCGATCGCGTCGCGCAGCGCCGTCGCCGCGCCGTCGGGATAGGCTTCGAGCGCGTCGCCCGCCGCGCGGAACGCCTCGCGCGCCCGGGGCGAAGGCCCGAGCGGCGTCTCGTTCGAGGACAGCTTGTGGATTCTTTCGACGCCCGGCGCCGCGCTCTTGCCCGGCACATAAGGGTCGATGGCGAACACCGACGGATTGGGGACGGGCCGCGCCGCGGCCTCGGATTTGGTCATTGAAGCAGACTCCGAACCTATTGCGCCGCGAGGAAGGGCGCGGGGTCGCGGCGGGCCTCCTCGGCCTCGCAGCGCGCCGCATGGCCGCCGATCTCATGCAGCAGGGAGAGGGGGAGGCCGGCGGCGTCGGCGATCGCCTGCGGAGCGAGCGTTCCCGGCGCAAAGACGAGAAGCGCGTCCTCGCCGGGCAGGGCGGGCGCGGCTTCCGCCCCGAGCGCCGCCAGCGCGCGGCCGTCAGGCGCCGGCGCGCCGGCGAGGTCGAGGTCATAGACGACGATCTCGCGCGCGGCGGCGTCGGCGAGCGGGCGGGCGATGACAAAGAGCGGCAGGCCGGCCGGATGGTCGGGACGCTCGACGAAAGGCAGCCGGGCGATGATTTTTGGCGCGCCCGGCGCGCGCAAAAGGCGGCGCCAGCCGGGCGACGCCGGATTGGGCGCGACCGGCGCCACGCCAAGGTCGCCGGCCGAGGCCGCGACCGCCGCCACCACGGCGGCGGCGTTGGGCTCCGGCTCATAGGGCACGGTGAAGCCGAAATGGAAGCGGCAGCCGTCGCGCATCGGCGCGTCGCCGGCCGAAACGTCGGCGTGCACGCCATAGGGCGACTGCACATAGGTGAAGGTCGAGATGATGATGCGCCAGATGCTCTCGACCGTGTCGAGCGGCAGATGACCCGAATGGCGCGAGACGAGCGCGCGCATCATGTCGGCCTCGCGCCCCGGCCGGAAAGCCGAGGCCCCCTCGACCGCGCCGGTCTGGCGCGCCTTGGCCTCGATCAGCCGGTCGATGATCTCGCCACGCTTGATCAGGAGCTGGTGCATCTGCGAGTCGAGGCCGTCGATCTCGCGCCGAAGCTCGGCGAGCGTCTCCTGTCGGTCGGCGTGGGTCATGTCGGCGCGCTCTGGGATGAAGGCGCGCCCGTCTTAGCGCACTTCGCGCCGAAAGTTCAAACGGGCGGCGCGCGCCTTTGACCCCGGCCGGGTCGGGCGTGCGGTTTCGGGCGTTTATTTTCGGGCGCTGAAGCGGTCGAGCGCGAGCGCGACCGCCACGACGGGAGCGGCGCGCACGTCGCCCGGCGCGGCCGAGGCCGTCAGGCGCGGCGTGCAGATGACGGCGCCGCGCGCCCAATGCCAGTCCTGCGCATGGAGCGGATAGACGACGGCGAGCAGCAGGGCGAGGCCGAGCGCGCCGAACGCGAAGTCGCCGGACGCCTTTATCACCCATCGCCAGCCTTCGCGAAAGGAGGGCGGCGGGACCGGCGCGGCGCCGGCCCGGGCGTTTCGGCTCAACGCGGGACGAGCCCGCGCGGCTCCCTGAATCCCAGCTCCAGAACCGTCCACACGATCGCGCCGACGAGCAGGGCGTCAAGCCCCACGACCCACCACGAGGACATTTGGTCGGCGACGCGCGGCTGCAGCCAGCGGGCCGCGCCCCAAAACAGCGTGGCGAGCGGCACGAGGCCGGCGAGGCCGCTCGGCAGGCGTCTGGCGCGCAGCCGCTTCGCCGAGAGATTGTAGAGGCTTATGCCGATGAACAGCACGGCCGCGGCGTAGAACAGGAGATAGGCGTAGGCCGCGAAGACGCGCCAGTCGAACAGCGGCGTCTGCGGCGTCATCTGGCGGTGGGCGTAGGGCTCGACGAGGCGCCAGATCGCGGTGAGCGCGACGAAGACGACCGTGAGAAAGCCGACGCCCTTGCGCCAGGTCCAGGCGTCGACGACGCCCTCGCCGGTGCGAAAGCCGCACTCCCGCAGAAAGGCCTGAAAGGACCTCGCCATCAGTCGCGCAGAAGCTCGTTGATGGCGGTCTTGGAGCGCGTCTGCGCGTCGACCGTCTTGACGATCACGGCGCAGTAGAGCGAGGGCCCGGGCTCGCCGTTCGGCAGCGGCCTGCCGGGCAGGGCGCCCGAGACGACGACCGAATAGGGCGGCACATGGCCCATGTGGATTTCGCCCGTCGCGCGGTCGACGATCTTGGTCGAGGCGCCGATGAAGACGCCCATCGAGACCACCGAGCCCTTGCCGACGATCACGCCCTCGACGATCTCCGAGCGCGCGCCGATGAAGCAGTCGTCCTCGATGATGGTGGGCGCCGCCTGCAGCGGCTCGAGCACGCCGCCGATGCCGACGCCGCCCGAAAGATGCACGTTCTTGCCGATCTGGGCGCAGGAGCCGACCGTGACCCAGGTGTCGACCATGGTCCCGGTGTCGACATGGGCGCCGAGATTGACGAAGGAGGGCATCAGGATCACGCCCGGCGCGATATAGGCCGAGCGGCGCACGACGCAGTTCGGCACGGAGCGGAAGCCCGCGGCGGCGTGCTCCTTCGCGCCCCAGCCGGCGAATTTGGAGGGGACCTTGTCCCACCAGCTGGTCGCGCCGGGCCCGCCCGAGATTTCGGCCATGTCGTTGAGACGGAAGGACAGCAGCACGGCCTTCTTGAGCCACTGGTTGACCTTCCACGATTCCCGGCCGGCCTTGCCCTCGACCCGTTCGGCGACGCGCAGCTTGCCTTCGTCGAGCAGGTGCAGTGCCGCCTCGACCGCCTTGCGCACGTCGCCCTGGGTCGCGGGGGTGACGTTGGCGCGGTCCTCGAAGGCGGCTTCGATGAGCGTTTCTAGCGCGGTGTGCGGCATGGCGGGTCTTTCTTGTTTTTGACGGCGTCGTTCGCTCAGGCGTTACAGGGTTAGGGCCGCGTGATCAACACGGGCGGCGGGCCGTGCTATGAGATCGGGGCCGCGGCCGCGCCAGAGAACCGGCCCATGTGCAGACTCGCGCCGGTCTTCGCCCTGCTCGCGCGTCCGGGGGCGGCGCAGGCCGTGGACGGGGCCTCGGGCCGGGCGCGGGCGCAGGCGCGATTTGTCAACGCCGGAGAAAAGACGAAGATCGGCTTCGCGCTCCGGCTTCAGGACGGCCGCCGGCGTCTCGGGGCGGCGAAGGGTCAGGCCCCGTCAGGGCCGCCGCGCAGCGTGCGCGCGACCTCGTCGAGAAAGGCTTCGAGGTCGGAGATCACGAAGTCGATATGCGGCGGCGCGGCTTCCGTGACCATCTCGAAGGCTTCGCGGTGGTCGGCCTGGCCGGGCTTCGGCACGACCAGCGCCGTGGTCATGCCGCGCTCATGCGGCACGACGAGATTGCGGGCGAGATCCTCGAACATCACGGCCCGCTTCGGATCGACGCCGTGCCGGTCGAAGAAGCGCTCATAGGTCGCGGCCTCGGGCTTTGGCACGAAATCGGCCGCCACGATGTCGAACACGTCCTCGAACATGTCATGGATGCCGAGCGCCTCGGCGGTGCGCAGCGCATGGTCGCGCGAGCCGTTGGTGAGGATCAGCTTGCGCCCCGGCAGCGCCGCGATCGAGGCCGCGAGCGTATGGTTCGGCTTGAGGCCGGAGCGGTCGACGTCATGGGCGAACGCCAGAAACTCCTCGGCGCTGACGCGATGCTGCTCCATCAGCCCGCGCAGCGTGGTGCCGTAGCGTTCGTAGTAATATTTCTGCAGCGCGCGCGACGACATGCCGTCGAGCCCGAACAGATGGGCCATGAACAGCGTGATGCGCGCGTCGATCTTGGGCCAGAGGTCGGCGTCGGCCGGATAGAGCGTGTTGTCGAGGTCGAAGACCCAGACGTCCTTGTGCGAGAACAGCGCGTCCTGCGCGGCGCGGCGGCGGGCCGGCGCGCCGTCGGGATCGAACGCCTCGACGAGATCGGAGCGCGGGACGTCGTCCTTGTCGGTCACCGCGTGATCAGCGTTCCCGCGCCATGGTCGGTGAGAAGCTCGACGAGCACGGCGTGGGGGGTCTTGCCGTCGAGGATGACGACGCCTTCGACGCCCTGCTCGATGGCGTAGATGCAGGTTTCGACCTTGGGGATCATGCCGCCGGTGATGACGCCCTCCGCGATCAGCGCGTGGATGTCGTTCACCTTGAGCTCCTTGATGAGGTTCCTGTCGGCGTCGAGCACGCCTGGCACGTCGGTCAGGAACAGCAGGCGCTTGGCGCCGAGGGCGCCCGCGATCGCTCCGGCGAACGTGTCGGCGTTGACGTTATAGGTCTCGCCGCTCGGCCCGAGCGCGACCGGGGCCAGCACCGGGATCAGCTCGCGGCCGAGGATCTGTTCGAGCACGGTGGCGTCGACCCGGTCCGGCTCGCCGACGAAGCCGAGGTCGACCGCCTCGCTGGTCTTGGCCGCCTTGCGGGCGATGACCATGTTGCCGTCCTTGCCGCAAAGCCCGACGGCGCGCCCGCCCTCGGCGTTGATGAAGCCGACGATCTGCTTGTTGATGGCGCCGGCGAGCACCATCTCGACGATCTCCATCGTCGGCTTGTCGGTGACCCGCAGCCCGTCCGAGAACTCCGACTTGATGCCGAGCTTCTTGAGCATGGCGCCGATCTGCGGCCCGCCGCCATGCACCACGACCGGATTGAGGCCGGACTGTTCGAGCAGCACCATGTCGCGGGCGAAGTCGCGCGCCACTTTCTCGTCGCCCATGGCGTGGCCGCCATATTTCACGACCACGGTGGCGTCGTCGTAGCGCAGCATGTGCGGCAGCGCCTGCATCAGGATGGCGGCCTGCTCCTGCGCCTTCTGTTCCTCGCTCGCCGCGTCGGTCATGGTTCTCGCCTGCTGAATGTCCTGAAGAGTCTGTCTAGCCGCCCGATGTGACAAGTCCAAGCGCGCGCCTCAAGGCTCCAAGCGCGCGCCTAGACCGTCTGCTCGGCGAGCAGCCGGGCGATCGCGCCGCGCAGCTCGGCGACGCCTTCGGCGCTGCGCGAGGAGGTGAAGACGATCTGCGGGAAGGCGGCGGGGCGCCGGGCGATCCGCTCCAGCGTCTCGGCGACGCGGCGTTCGGCCTCCGCGTCCTTCACTTCGTCGCGTTTCGTGAGGACGAGCTGATAGGAGAGCGCGCAGCGGTCGAGCAGGTCCATCATCTCTTCGTCGGGCGGCTTCAGCCCGTGGCGCCCGTCGACCAGCACGAAGCAGCGCAGGAGGGGGGCGCGGCCGCGCAGAAAATCCTGCGTCAGCCGCGTCCATTGCGCGATCTGCTCCTTGGGCGCGGCGGCGTAGCCATAGCCCGGCATGTCGACGAGCCGGAGCTTCGCCTGTTTGACGTCGCCGCCGAGGCCGAAGAAATTCAGTTCGCGCGTGCGCCCCGGCGTATGCGAGGTGCGCGCGAGGCTCTTGCGGCCCGTGAGCGCGTTGAGGAGCGAGCTCTTGCCGACGTTGGAGCGTCCGGCGAAGGCGATCTCGGGCCCGGCCGTCGGCGGCAGGCTCGGAACCGAGGACGCGGCCCACAGGAAGTCGCAGGGCTCGGCGAAAAGCCTGCGCCCGGCCTCGAGGAAGCCGCCCTCGTCGGGGGAGGGGCCCGGAAGCGGGCTGGCGTGCGCGTCGATCAACTCGTCGCCTTCTTCGGCCTGAACATGTTGAGGATATTGTCGAACAGCTCGATCTTCACGCCGGCGCGCTTCATGATCAAGGTCTGCTGCGTGACCGAGAGAATGTTGTTCCATGTCCAGTAGATCACGAGCCCGACCGGGAAGCCGCCGAGGGTGAAAGTGAAGATCACCGGCATCCACGAGAAGATCTGCTTCTGCATCGGGTCGGCCGGCTCGGGGTTCGCCTTCATCTGGACGAACATCGACACGCCCATGAGCAGCGGCCAGACGCCGATCGCCAGAAAGGCGCCGATCAGCGGAATATGCGTCGGGTCGAACGGCAGCAGCCCGAACAGGTTGAAGACATTGGTCGGGTCCGGCGCCGAAAGGTCGCGCACCCAGCCGAAGAAGGGCGCGTGACGCATCTCGATCGTGACGTAGAGCACCTTGTAGAGCGCAAAGAAGACCGGGATCTGGATCAGCATCGGCAGGCAGCCGGAGACCGGATTGATCTTCTCGCGCTTGTAGAGCGCCATCGTCTCCTGCTGCTGCTTCAGCTTGTCGTCGGGATATTTGTCGCGCAGCGCCGCGAGCTGGGGCGCGACGGCCTTCATCTTGGCCATCGACAGGTAGCTCTTGTTGGCGAGCGGGAAGAACGCCGCCTTGAGGATCACCGTCGCGAGCAGGATGGCGACGCCGAAATTGCCGGTCAGCGAATGCAGGAAATGCAGCAGCCGGAACATCGGCCGCGTGATGAAGTAGAACCAGCCCCAGTCGATCAGAAGGTCGAACTTCTTGATGCCGAGATTGGCCTCATAGGCGTCGAGCGTCTGCACTTCCTTGGCGCCGGCGAAGACCCGGCTCTGGGTTTCGAGGGTCGCGCCGGGCGCGATCGTCTGCGTCGGGCCGACGAAATCGGCGCGATAGACGTTGACGCCGCGCGTCTGCGACGGATTGGCCGAAAAGCGCGCCTCGATCTCGGCATGCTGGTCGGGAATGACCGCCGCCGCCCAGTATTTGTCGGTGATGCCGAGCCAGCCGCCCGCGCCGGAGAAGTTCTTCTGCGCCTTCTCCTCCTTGGCGATCGCGTCGTAATGGAACTCCTGCACGCCGGAATCGCCGATCACCCCGACGAAACCCTCATGCAGCACATAGACGCCATGGGTCGCGGGCTGGCCGAGGCGCGACACCAGCGAATAGGGCGCGAGCGCCACGGGCTTGCCCGACTTGTTCTCGACCGCGTCGTCGATCGTGAACATGAAGCGGTCGTCGACCGAGATCTTGCGCCTGAAGACGAGGCCCTGGCCGTTGTCATAGGTCAGCGTCACCGGCGCGGCGGGCGTCAGCGTCTCATGGTCGGCGGTCCAGAGCGTGTCGAAGCGCGGCGTCGCGGGCGAATCGCCGCCGGCCCCGAGGAAGCCCGCCTCCGCATAATAGGCGTGCGGCGCGCCGGGCGGCGACAGCAGCACGATGTTCGGGCTGTCCTTCTCGACCGTCTCGCGATAGCCCTTGAGCGCCACGTCGTCGAGGCGCGCGCCGACGAGCGAGAGCGAGCCCTTGATCGCCGGGGTGTCGATCTTCACGCGCGGCGAGGCGGCGAGCGCCTCCGCGCGGGTTTTGGGCGCGGCGTCGAGCGGCGGCGGCGCGCGGCCGAGCCGCGGGTCGATCGTCGTTCCGGACGGCTGGTCCTGCGCCGCGGTCTGGGTCGCGGCCGTCTGCGGAGCGGGATGGCGCTGCGACGGCGCGAAGAAATAGCTCCAGCCGAAAATGACGAGGATCGACAGGCCGATCGCCAGATAGAGATTCCTCGTTTCGCTCGACATGCTTTGGTCGCCCTCAAGCGTTCCGCCGGAAAGCCGCGGGCTCTCGCGCCGGAAGACTGCGGTTGAACGGAACGCCCGAAAGCCTCGCCCTGGCGAGGGCTTTCGGGCCCTTAGGGCGCGGCCTGGCCGCGCCTTGCGTTTCTTATTTTCCGCCGCGCGGCCTTGTGGCGCGCGGCTTCGCCGAGCCTTCGACGCCCGCGACCGCGCGGATGAGATCGGCCTGAAGATCGAGGAAAGGCTGCGTCAGGGCCTCGATGCGGGCGATGACTACATAATCGCGCCCGGCGCGCGCGGGAAGGGGGGCTGCGAGCCGCAGCGCCTCCTTGAGCCGGCGGCGGATGCGGTTGCGCTCGACCGCGCCGCCGGTCTTCTTGGTGACGGTGAAGCCGAAGCGCGGCGGCTCGGGAGCCGATTCGCCTTTCGCGCCTGCTTCCTCCGCGCCCATTTCGCTTTTCGCGCCGGCAGGATTCGCGCCGGCAAGAGCGGCGCGGTCGGCGGCCTGCAGCGTGAAGGCTTTGGCGTGGCGCCGTCCGCCCTTGGCCGCGCGCAGAAAATCGGCGCGCTTTTTGAGGCGCGCCGGCGCCCGCGCCGGCGGGATGAGGGTCACGGCCGCGCCTTCCTTCTTGTCCTGTCCGGGGCGCCGCGCGGGGCGCGCGCCGGCCTCAGGCGGAGAGCTTCTTGCGGCCGCGGGCGCGACGCGCGGCGATGATGCGGCGTCCGCCGACCGTCGCCATGCGGGACCGGAATCCATGCCGGCGCTTGCGCACGAGCTTGCTCGGTTGATAAGTCCGCTTCACCGCAAATTTCCTTCTTTCGGCCGCCGGCCGGTCTGCGGCCCGAGGCGGTGTTTGACGTCAAAACTCATGCGCCGGCCAGAACGCGCGCGCAGGACGCGCGCGGGAGACAGGGGCGCCCGGCGGGAACCGGACTTATAAGGGCGGGGCCTTGGAGAAGTCAATTTCGGCCGGCGACCTGATCCGCCGGCCCGAACGCCGCGGATCAGGCCGCCGCGCCGCGCCGGCCCGATTGCGCTCCAGCCTTCAGCGCGGCGATGTTGGCGGCGTAATGGGCGGGGCCGCCCCTGAAGGCGGCGGAGCCCGCGACCAGCGTGTCGGCGCCGGCCGCGACGACGCGCCGCGCCGTCTCCGGGTTGAGCCCGCCGTCGACCTCGATGCGGATCGCCCGCTCGCCGATCATGGCCCGCAGCTCGGCGATCTTCGAGAGCTGCGATTCGATGAAAGCCTGGCCGCCGAAGCCCGGATTGACCGACATCACCAGCACGAGGTCGAGCAGGTCGAGCACATGGGCGACGCTCGCCGCCGGCGTCGCCGGGTTCAGCACCACGCCCGCCTTCTTGCCCAGCGCGCGGATCGCCTGCAATGAGCGATGCAGATGCGGGCCGGCCTCGACATGCACGGCGATGAGGTCGGCGCCGGCCTCGGCGAAGGCCGCGAGATAGGGGTCGCAGGGGGCGATCATCAGATGCACGTCGAACGGCAGGCCGGTGTGCGGGCGCAGCGCCGCGACCACCGCCGGGCCGATGGTGATGTTCGGCACGAAATGCCCGTCCATGACGTCGATGTGGATCCAGTCCGCGCCGGCGTCGGCGATGGCGCGCGTCTCCTCGCCGAGCCTCGCGAAATCGGCGGAGAGGATCGAGGGGGCGATGACGAGTGGGGCCATGGGTGTCTTGCTTCGTGAGTGTCGCGCTTCGGGGCGGGCTTCAGGCGAGGTTTTGCGGGTCGAACACGCGGCTCGCCAGAACGTCGGGCGCGTCGATCACCGCCAGATCCTCGACGCGCACCGGGCCGTCGTGGTCGAACTGGCGGCCGGCGTGGCGCAGCCGCGCGCGGTCGAGCGCGTTGCGCACCGAACGCGCGTTGGAAAAATGCGGCCGCTTGCGCCGCTCCACGAGATAGGCGGCGAAGGCTTTGGCTCCGGCGGGGCTGAAACGATAGTGCTGCGCCTCCAGCATGGCGCATGCGATCGCCATCAGCTCGGCGTCGGAATAGTCCGGGAAGTCGATGTGATGGGCGATGCGCGAGCGCAAGCCCGGGTTCGAGCGGAAGAACTGCTCCATGCGGTCGGCGTAGCCGGCGAGGATCACCACGATGTCCTCGCGCCGGTTCTCCATGACCTGGAGCAGGATCTCGATCGCCTCCTGCCCGTAATCGCGCTCATTCTCCTGCCGGTGGAGATAATAGGCCTCGTCGATGAACAGCACGCCGCCCATCGCCTTCTTGAGGATCTCCTTGGTCTTGGGCGCGGTGTGGCCGATATACTGGCCGACGAGATCGTCGCGCGTCACGGCGACGAGATGGCCTTTGCGCAGATAGCCGAGCCTGTGCAGGATCTCGGCCATGCGCAGGGCGAGCGTGGTCTTGCCGGTCCCGGGATTGCCGGTGAACGACATGTGCAGCGTCGGCGGCTCGGAGACGAGGCCGACGCGCCGCCGCGCCCGGTCGACGACGAGCAGGGCGCAGATGTCGCGGATCCTCTGCTTGACCGGCCTGAGGCCGACCAGCTCGCGGTCGAGCTGCTCGATGACGTCGAGCGCATGGGTCTCGCGCAGGTCGGCGCGCAGGTCGACGGTTTCGGGTCTCGCGTTCGGGGCCGGCGTGGTTGGGTCGATTGAGGTCATCGGGCCTCGGGGCCGGGGCTTCCCCGGTCTTGCCGCCGGCCGTCCTGCCGCCGGCGTCCTGACGTCGCAGCCTTCCATAGCAACCGCGCCCCGCCGCGTCCACCGGCGGCCGGCGCTCAGTCTCCGGTCAGCCGGCGCAGCAGCGCGGGCGTCGCGAAGCCGTCGGCCGGGCGGATGGCGTTCGCCGTCTGATAGGCGTGGATCGCGTCGCGCGAGGCCTGGCCGAAGCGCCCGTCGACCGTGCCCTTGTAGAAGCCCCGCTTCTGCAGCGCGGTCTGGATCGCGGCCTTCTGCGGCCGGCTCAGAAACACTTCGTCGTCGGGCCAGCGGCCCCGAAGGGCGCCCGCGCCGTCGATCCGGTCGGCGAGCAGCCCGAGCGACAGCGCATAGGAGTCCGAATTGTTGTAGGCCTTGAGAATCCAGTAGTTTTCGGACAGCAGGAAGGCCGGGCCGCGCGCTCCGGAGGGTAAAAACAGCGTCGCCTCGCCGCGCGCGCGGATCGGCGTCCCGTCGGCGGCCGTGACGCCTTTCGCGGCGAAGGCCTCGAACGTCTGGCGCAGCGCCGGCGTCTCGAAGCCCGGCGGCAGCACGACCTCAAGGCCCCAGGGCTGGCCCGGCCGCCAGCCGGACTGGCGCAGGAAATTGCCGATCGAGGCCAGGCTGTCCTGCGGCTTGTCCCAGATGTCGGGATAGCCCTGTCCGTCATAGCTTACGGCGTATTTGAGATAGGCCGAGGGAATGAACTGCGGGTCGCCCATGGCTCCGGCCCATGACCCTTTGAGTTTTTCGCGCGGGGCGTGCTCCTTTTCGAGGATCGCCAGCGCGGCGATCCATTCGTCGACGAACAGCGGGCGGTCGGGGCGCTCGAAAGCCAGCGTCGCCAGCGTGCGGACGACGTCCTTGCCGCCGCGCACGGCGCCGAAATCGGTTTCGAGCCCCCAGGCCGCGAGGATGATCGCCGGCGGCACGCCCGTGCGCCCGGCGACGCGGGCGAGCTCGCCGCGCCAGCGCTCCGCCGCCGCGCGGCCGCGCCTGACGCGGGCGGCGCCGGCGGCCTCGGCGAGATAGGTCTTGAGCGGCTTGTCGAACTCCGGCTGCTTCGCCGAGGCCGACGGCGCCGCGGGATCGGGCGTCAGCCCGTCGAGCGCGGCCTCGAACGTCGCCTTCGAGACGCCGGCCGCCCGCGCGCGCGGTTCGAGCGCGCGCAGAAAAGCCTGGAACTGCGCCGTGCGGGCGCTCTGGCCCTGTCCCTGCGCCTGTTCCTGACGCGCCGCCTGCGCCGCGGCGGGTCCGGCCGCGAAGGCGCCGAGGGCGAAAAGGCCCGCGCCGGCGACGGCGAGGCGCACGCCGCGCCGCGCCGCGCGGACGCGTTCGTCACGGATTTTACGCGTCATGGGGGTTCCGGGCGGGGCCCGTCTCCGGGGCCGGGGCGTGGGACGCGCCGCCGGGCCGGCCGGAGCGTCCGCCTGTCTTTTCGCGCATCTGCTGGAACACGACATAGAGCATGGGCACGAGGAAGATGCCGACAAAGCTCGCCGCGATCATGCCTGAGAACACCGGCGTGCCGACCGAGCGCCGGCTGACCTGCGCCGCGCCCGTCGCCACGACCAGCGGCGCGAGGCCGAGGATGAAGGCGATCGAGGTCATCATCACGGCGCGGAACCGCATCCGCGAGCCGAGGATCGCGGCTTCGTGGATTCCAAGCCCCTTCTCGCGCTCGTCCTTGGCGAATTCGACGATCAGGATGCCGTTCTTGGCGGCGAGCGCGATCAGCACGACAAGGCCGATCTGGGCGTAAAGATCGAGCGTGAGCCGCGCCACGAGCACGCCGAGGAAGGAGCCGAGCACGGCCACCGAGACCGAGAGCAGCACCGGCACGGGAATGATCCAGCTTTCATAGAGCGCGACGAGGAACAGGAAGGCGAACAGCAGGGCGAGCGCCAGAATGACCCCGGTCTGGCCCGAAGCCTGCGTCTCCTGATAGGCGGTGCCGGTCCATTCATAGCTGTAGCCGGCGGGCAGCGTGTTGGCCGCGACCGTGGCCATGGCGCCGAGCGCGCCGCCCGACGAGGTTCCGGGCGCGGGCGACCCGTTGATCGTCACCGCGCGGTAATTGTTGTAGCGGGTGATCACCTGCGGGCCGACGACGGTGCGCAGCGAGGCGAGCGCGGCCATCGGCACCATGGTGCCGGTCTTGTTGCGGATATAGATGCGCCAGATCGAGGAAAAGTCGCGCCTGTCCTTTCCGTCGGCCTGCAGATTGACCTGCCAGGTGCGGCCGAACAGGTTGAAGTCGTTGATATAGGTTCCGCCGAGCGTCGCCTGCAGCGTGGTGAAGATGTCGGCGATCTCGACGCCGAGCGCCTGCGCCTTCTCGCGGTCGATGTCGAGGAAGATCGACGGATTGGTGGCGCTGAAGGTCGAGAACACGCGCGTGAGCGCGGGGTTGGCGTTGGCCGAGCCGATGAGCGCGCGCGCCACGCTCGCCATCGACGAGGTGTCCTGGCCTTCGAGCGCTTCGAGCACGAATTCGAAACCGCCGGTCGTCGAAAGGCCGATGATCGGCGGCAGGTTGAAGGCGATCACCGAGGCCTGACGGATCGTCGCGGCCTCGCGCGTCAGCTTCCCGATCAGCGCCTGGGCGGAATTTTGCGGCCCCTTGCGTTCGTCGAAGGGCTTCAGCTTGACGACGATGAAGCCGGCGTTCGACTGGTTGACGCCGTCGAGGAACGAGTAGCCGACGACCGCGAAGGTCGCGTCGACCTGGGGCATGGAGAGAGCCAGCGCCTCGACCTCCTTCATCGCGGCGCTGGTGCGCTCGACGGAGGCGGCGTCGGGCAGCTGGGTCACCACGAAGAAGGCCCCCTGATCCTCGTCCGGCAGAAATCCCGAGGGCGTTCGCGCGGCGAGAAAATAGACCGCGGCGCCAATGGCGACGAGCGCGAGCAGCGAGAAGGCGGCGCGGCGCACCAGGATCGAGACGACATGGGCGTAGCCGTCGCGGGTGCGGTCGATCGCTTTCATGACCGCGCCCATGACACGGCCGAGAACGCCGCGCCGGCGCCCCGAGCTGTGGCGCAGCACGACGGCGCAGAGCGCGGGCGACAGCGTCAGCGCGTTGAGCGCCGAGATCAGCATGGCGACGCTGATCGTCACCGCGAACTGGCGGAACAGCTGGCCCGAGACGCCGGGAATGAAGGCGATCGGCACGAACACCGAGAGCAGCACCAGCGTGATGGCGATGATCGGCGCGGTGATCTGGCCCATCGCCTTCTTGGTCGCGTCGGCGGTCGAGAGCTCCGGCTCCTCCTCCATCACGCGCTCGACGTTCTCGACGACCACGATCGCGTCGTCGACGACGATGCCGATCGCGAGCACCAGCGCGAGCAGCGACACCGTGTTGGCCGAATAGCCGAGCGCCAGCAGCACGGCGAAGGTGCCGATGAGGCTGACCGGCACGGCGATCGCCGGGATGACGGTGGCGCGCAGCGAGCCGAGGAAGAAGAACACCACGACCACGACGAGGACGAAGGCCTCGATCAGCGTCTTCAGCACCTCGTGGATGGTGTCGGAGACGAAGGTCGTCGAATCATAGACGATCTTGGTCTTGAGCCCGGTCGGGAAGCGCGGCGCGACCTTTTCGAGCGTCTTCTGCACGGCGGCGGCGGTGGCCACGGCGTTCGCGCCCGGCGAGAGATAGATGCCGATGGCCACCGCCGGCTTGCCGTTGAGGCGGCTCTCGCTGTCCATGTTCTGCGCGCCCATTTCGACGCGGGCGACGTCGCGCACGCGCACGAGCGAGCCGTCGGGATTGGCGCGCAGCACGATGGCGCCGAACTCCTCCGGGGTCGTGAGGCGGCCTTGAGTCTGCAGGTTGATCTGGAACTGCTGGTCGTTCTCGATCGGCCGCGCGCCGAGGCGGCCGATCGCCGCCTGGCGGTTCTGCGACTGCACGGCGGCGATGACGTCGGACGGCGCGAGGCTGAGGCTCGTCAGCCGCTCGACGTCGAACCAGATGCGCATCGAATATTTGAGCTTGCCGAACAGGGCCGCCTGGCCGACGCCGGGCGTGCGGGCGATCTCGTCAAGGACGTTGATGGTCGCGAAATTGGTGATGTACAGCGGGTCCTGCTCGCCGTTCTCGCTGTAGAACATCATGAACTGCAGCACCGCCGACGAGCGTTTCTGCACCGTGAGGCCCTGCCGCGTCACGGTTTCGGGCAGGAGCGCAAGGGCGGTCTGCACGCGGTTGTTGACGTTGACGGTGGCGATGTCGGGATTGGTGCCGAGCGCGAAGCTGACGGTGAGGTTGTAGCTGCCGTCGTCGCCGCTCGCGGATTTCATGTAGATCGCGCGGTCGACGCCGACCATCTGCGCTTCGAGCGGCTGGGCGACCGAGGCTTCGACGACCGAGGCCGAGGCGCCCGGATAGGTCGCCGTGACCTGCACCTGCGGCGGCACGATGTCGGGAAACTGCGAAACCGGGATCTGCATCAGCGCCAGCGCGCCGGCGATCGTGATCACGATCGAGATGACGATGGCGAGCCGCGGGCGGTCGACGAAAATCGAGGAGATCATGCGAAAGCCTTGAACGCCGCTCGCGCGCGGGACGGCGGGAGGGCGCTGGAGGTCGGGAGGGCGCTGGACGTCAGGAGGGCGCTGGATGTCGGGAGGGCGCTGGACGTCGGGGCGGCGCGGCCGCCGCCGCGCGCGTCTCTGAAGCCGGCGCCGGCCGGCGCCCCCGAAAGCCCCGACGCGCGCGGCGCCACGGGGCGGGGCCCCGCGAAGGGGCTCAGGGCGCGGGTTCCGGCGTCGGCGGCGGCGGCGTCGCCGGGCTCGCCTGCACGACGACCCCCGGGCGCACGCGCTGCAGGCCTTCGACGATCACCAGTTCGCCGACCTTGAGCCCGTCCTCGACGGCGGCGACGGTCGGGGTCGACTGGCCGAGCTTGACGTCGCGCCGCTGCGCCTTGTTGTCGGCGTCGAGGACATAGACATAGTCGCCGCGCTGGTCGGCCAGAATGGCGGCGCGCGGCACCGCGAGGAACTCCATCGGCTTCACGCCTTCAAGGCTGACGTTGACGAACTGCGTGTCGATCAGCTCGCGGACGGCCGTGGTCCCGATCTTCTGGACCGGCGGATTGGGCACGACCGCGCGCACCAGCACGGTGTCGGTCGAAGCCTGCGTGGTGTTGTCGACGAAGTCGAGCTTGGCGGGATATTTGTAGGTGCTGCCGTCCGGCAGGCCGAGCCGGACGACGACGGCGTCGAATCCGCCGAGCGGAAGATAGCGCTCGCGCAGCTTGATCATGGTGCGCACCGCGACCGGGAACAGGACATACATCGGGTCCTGGCTGACGAGCTTGACGAGCGATGTGGTCGAGGGCGTCACGACATTGCCGGGGGTCACGGCGGTCGCGCCGATCTTGCCGTCGATCGGCGCCGAGATCACCGTATAGTCGAGATTGATCTGCGACTGCTGGACATTGGCCTTCGCGCCGAGGATCTGCGCCTCGAGGCTGCGCTGCGCCGCGAGCGCCGTGTCGACGGTCGCCTGCGCGCCCGATTGCGTCTGCAGCAGCTTTCGCGCGCGCTCGAGCTGGACATTGGCGTTTTCGAGCTGCGCCTCATATTGCTGCTGCACGGCCGTCTTGGCGGCGAGGTCGGCCTCGAACGGCGCGCGCTCGAGCCGGTAGAGGACGTCGCCCTTCTTGACGTCGGCGCCGTCGCGGAACTCCACCTTGTCGAGGAAGGCGGTGACGCGCGCGACGATGTCGACGCGGCCGATCGACTGGATGCGGCCGATGAAGTTCGAGGTCTGGGTGATCGGCCGCAGCTCGACGCGCGCGACGCCGACGTTGGGCGGCGGACCGCCCGGCGCCTGGGCGAGCGCCGCGCCGGCGCAGAAAAGCGCGCCCCAAAGCGCGCCCGTGATTTTCAGGGAAAACGTCACGCGCAGACTCTGTTTCGCTTCGGTCGGGAAAAACGTTTAGACGTTTTTAAGCGCGTTGCAATGGACTTCTGGCGTCTCGCCTCAGTTCGACTGCATCGCCTGGGCGGCGCTCCAGCTCATGTCGTCGGGCAGGGCGGCGATCGCCGCCGCGGCGGCGCGCTGCCTCGCCGCCGTCCGCCGTGTTTCCTGGGCGTTGCGCCGGAGGCTCGCCTGCGCCCCGCTCTGGGTCGAGAGCGACTCCGGCCGCTCCGGCGGCAGCGGAACGTCGGCGAGCGCCGTCTGCGTTTCGGCGGGGGGCTCGGCCGTCGCCTGCGCGAGCGCGGCGGTCTGGGCGGGAACGGCCTCGGTCCCGGGCGCGGCGGTCTCGATCGCCTGCGCGGCGGGGGCTGCGGCCGAAGGAAAATCTGCGGCGGGCGCGGGGCGCGGCGCGCCGCCGGCGAGGAAGGCGAGCAGCCCGGGCGCCCCGGTCGCGACGGGTTGCGGCGCGGGGGAGTCGACGAGCGGGGCCGACTCGGCCGTGCGCATCTCGTCGAGCTTGCCGGCGCGCTTGGCCGTATAATAGAAGCCCGAGGCGTAGAGCGACACCGCCCGATCCTCGTTTCCGCCCGCCACGCGATAGGCGTTGGCGAGATAGGGAATGGCGTAGGTCATGTTGGTGAAAGGGTCGAGCAGGCCGCGCGCGTCGCCCTTGTAGCCCATGGAGCGCGCGGTCGCGTGCTTGATCTGCATGAGGCCGTAGCAGGCCCGGCTGACGAGGCGCGGATTGTAGCCGCTCTCGCGCTTGACGACGCGGTGGATGAGCCGCTCGGGAAGGCCGTGTTTTTTCGCCTGGGCGGCGATGAAGGCGTCATAGGAGCTTTTGCCGGAGCCGTCGCGGTCCGAATCCTGCGCGAAGGCGGAGGCCCCGGCGAGCGCGCAGCAGGACAGCGCGACGGCGAAAGATCCAAGACGAATTCGGCGCATGCGGGACTCCCCTTCTGGCGGGGACGCTGCTGTTCGATCATGGCGGGAACGTGGCGCGCGGGCTATGGTTACCGTTTCCTTGCCGTTTCCTGTCCGCCGCGTTGCTTTCCCGCCACAGGCCGGAAAATTATGTCGCGTCGCAAAAAAGTGTCAGGCGGCGAAAAGGCGTCCGACGGCGCAAAAAAAACGGCCGATTCGCGCGAATCGGCCGTCAGGCGCGTGTGGGCCGGTCTTGCGCCGGCGCCGAAGCTGGGGGCGCCTAGATCTGGCGCTCGATCATCATGGTCTTGATGTTGGCGATCGCCTTGGCCGGGTTGAGCCCCTTGGGGCAGGTCTTGGCGCAGTTCATGATGGTGTGGCAGCGATAGAGCTTGAACGGATCCTCGACATTGTCGAGCCGTCCGCTCGTCGCCTCGTCGCGCGAGTCGATCAGCCAGCGATAGGCCTGCAGCAGCGCCGCGGGGCCGAGGTAGCGGTCGCCGTTCCACCAGTAGCTCGGGCAGGAGGTCGAGCAGCAGGCGCACAGGATGCACTCATAGAGCCCATCGAGCTTGGCGCGGTCGGCGGGCGCCTGGCGCCATTCCTTCTCCGGCGTCGGCGAGGTGGTCTGCAGCCAGGGCTGGATCGAGGCGTGCTGGGCGTAGAAGCGGGTGAGGTCGGGAACGAGATCCTTCACCACCTCCATATGCGGCAGCGGATAGATCCTCACGACGCCCTTCACGTCGTCGATCGCCTTGGTGCAGGCGAGCGTGTTGGCGCCGTCGATGTTCATCGCGCAGGAGCCGCAGATGCCCTCGCGGCAGGAGCGGCGGAAGGTCAGCGTCGGATCGATCTTGGACTTGATCCAGATGATCGCGTCGAGGACCATCGGGCCGCAGTCGTCGCGGTCGACGTAATAGGTGTCGACGCGCGGATTCCGACCGTCGTCGGGGCTCCAGCGGTAGACGTTGAACTGGGTCAGCCGCGTCGCGCCTTCGGGCTTCGGCCAGCTCTTGCCGGTCGTGACGCGCGAGTTCTGGGGCAGGGCGAATTCAACCATTGGCGTTCCCGGTGTCGGACGGAAGGGGCTGACGCCCTTAGTACACGCGCGCCTTCGGCTCGATGTACTGCATCTCGTTGGTCATGGTGTAGCTGTGCACCGGGCGATAGTCGATCGAGACCGAGAGGGCCTGCGGGTCGACCGTCGCCAGCGTGTGCTTCATCCAGTTGACGTCGTCGCGGTTCGGATAATCCTCGCGGGCGTGGGCGCCGCGCGACTCCGTGCGGTTGACGGCGCCGTCCATGGTGACGACGGCCTGGATGATCAGATTGTCGAATTCGAGCGATTCGACGAGGTCCGAGTTCCAGATCAGCGAGCGGTCGGTGACGCCGATCTGGTCCTTCGCGGCCCAGACGTCATGGATCAGCTTCGAGCCTTCCTCCAGCACCTCGCCGGTGCGGTAGACGGCGCAATGGTTCTGCATCACGCGCTGCATGCGCCCGCGCAGTTCGGCGGTCGGGATCGAGCCCTTGGCGTGGCGCATGCCGTCGAGGCGCGAGAGCGACTGCTCGGCGGAATCGGCCGGAAGCTCGGGCTGCTTCGCCCCCGCCGTGACGATCTCGGCGGCGCGGATGCCGGCGGCGCGGCCGAACACCACGAGGTCGATCAGCGAGTTCGAGCCGAGCCGGTTCGCGCCATGGACGGAGACGCAGGCGGCCTCGCCGAGCGCCATCAGGCCGGGGACGATGACGTCCGGGTCGCCGTCCCTCTTGATGACGACCTCGCCGTGATAATTCGTGGGGATGCCGCCCATGTTGTAATGGACCGTCGGCAGCACGGGGATCGGCTGGCGGGTCACGTCGACGCCGGCGAAGATCTTGGCGCTTTCCGAGATGCCGGGCAGGCGCTCGTGCAGGATCTTCGGGTCGAGATGGTCGAGGTGCAGGAAGATGTGGTCCTTGCCCTTGCCGACGCCGCGGCCCTCGCGGATCTCCATGGTCATGGCGCGCGAGACCATGTCGCGCGGCGCGAGGTCCTTCACGGAGGGCGCGTAGCGCTCCATGAAGCGCTCGCCGGCGCCGTTGGTGAGGTAGCCGCCCTCGCCGCGCGCGCCCTCGGTGATCAGGCAGCCGGCGCCATAGATGCCGGTCGGGTGGAACTGCACGAACTCCATGTCCTGCAGCGGCAGGCCGGCGCGCAGCACCATGGCGTTGCCGTCGCCGGTGCAGGTATGCGCCGAGGTCGCCGAGAAATAGGCGCGGCCGTAGCCGCCGGTGGCGAGAATCACCAGCTGGGCGCGGAAACGGTGGATGGTGCCGTCGTCGAGCTTCAGGCAGACGACGCCGCGGCAGCGGCCGTCCTCCATGATCAGGTCGATGGCGAAATATTCGATGAAGAATTCGGTGTTGTAGCGCAGCGCCTGGCCGTACAGCGTGTGCAGCATGGCGTGGCCGGTGCGGTCGGCGGCGGCGCAGGTGCGCTGCGCCGGCGGGCCCTTGCCGTAGTCGGTGGTCATGCCGCCGAAGGGGCGCTGATAGATCTTGCCGTCCTCGGTGCGCGAGAAGGGCACGCCCCAGTGCTCGAGCTCATAGACGGCGGCGGGCGCGTTGCGGGTGAGATATTCGATGGCGTCCTGATCGCCGAGCCAGTCCGACCCCTTGACGGTGTCGTACATGTGCCATTTCCAGTTGTCCGGCCCCATGTTGGCGAGCGAGGCGGCGACGCCGCCCTGGGCGGCGACGGTGTGCGAGCGCGTCGGAAACACCTTGGTGACGCAGGCGGTGCGCAGGCCCGCCTGCGAGCAGCCGACGGTGGCGCGCAGGCCCGCGCCGCCGGCCCCGACCACGATCACGTCGAAGGTGTGGTCGGTGATCGGATAGGCCGCGCCGAGTCGTCCCGGTCCCGCCGCGCCGTTCGCCTTGCCGTCCGCCATGCTAGTCGCCTTTCCGATGAATTGGCCTCTTTGGCGCGGGGCCGCGGCGCCTCAACAGCGCGCGGCCGGCTGCGCGCCTTATGCGAGGCTCAGCTTGATGATCGCGAAAACGGTGGCGAGGCCAAGGGCCGCGCTGAAGCAGAAATTGCCGACGAGCGCCCATTCCTTGGCGTGCGGCGCGTGGACGTAGTCGTCGATGATCGACTGCATGCCGAGCTTCATGTGCCAGCAGCCGGCCAGCGTGAACAGGATCAGCACGACGGCGGCCAGCGGATGCGAGACCACGGCTTTGACGCCGGCCCAGTCCTGCCCGACGAAGGAGAGCACGGTCCCCACGAAAAAGAAGGTCAGGACCAGCAGGGCGACGGAGGTGACGTGCATGGCCCAGGCCGCGGCGGCGCCGGACTTGGCCGAGCCGAGGAAGCCCCTGGAGCGGCGGGAGGTGGATGCGTCATGCGCCATGGCGGGAAAGGCTCCGGAAAGTCGCGGAATCGGAAGGCGCTGGCAAGCGCCGGGTCAGACGCGCAGGCCCACGCATATCCATGTGAGCGCGGCGAGCGCAATTCCGCCAATCAGCGTACCCCAGGCGAGCCATTCGCGCTGCGGATGGTCGAGGCCCCAGCCCATGTCCCACAGGAGGTGGCGCACGCCGCCGAGCATGTGATGGAAAAGCGCCCAAGTGAAGCCGAACAGGATCAGCTTGCCGAGGATCGAATTGGCGAAGGCCGCGGCCGGGGCGAAGCTCGCGGGGCCGCCCGCCGCCGAGATCAGGACGAAGGCGAGCAGCAGCATGCCGAAATACAGCGCCGCGCCGGTGATGCGATGCACGATCGACATCGTCATCGTCATGGTCGGGCGGTAAATCTGAAGATGCGGCGACAGCGGACGGCTGGCCGGCCGGCCGGATTTGAGCTCGACTTCGGTCATGAAGACAACATCCGATCGTCGTGAGGCGGGTTTCGCCCTCCCATATCCCAAAGCGCAGCCGCCCGCAAACGATATGGCTAGGCTAAAGCGGCTATGTCGGGGCCGGCGCGGGGGTTAACGCCGTCGCGAGAAACGGTCTAATAAGTCTTCTAAGAAAATCGCCGGCGGTTGACCTTGGCGGCGTCGGGATTCGAAAATGGACGGGTTCCGGCCGCCCCGCGGCCGCGCGTCTTCGTCCGTCCTCGTCGAGTGTTCGCCATGCCTTTTTCACCGCACGACGAAACAGCGAACCGGCGCGCCGCCGGCCTGCGAGCAGGCGGGAGCCCGGCCTTGCGCCGTCTCGTCGCGGCGTTTATGGCCGCCGCCGCGCTGACGGCCGCGCCGGCCCTTCTCGCGCCGGCGGGCCTGTTCCAGGCCGAGGCCGCGTCGGGCCGAATCGCCATCCAGTCGGGCGGCGCGACGCGCACGGCGCTGCTCCTGCAGCAGCGCCGCCTCAAGCAGGCGCCGCGGCCGCTCGTCGTGATTCTGCGCGCCTCCGCGCGCGACCGCGCGCCGCGGCGCGGACGGCTCTTCGGCCTCGACGAGATGCGCCGCTGGGCCGGCGCGACGCTGGTCTATCCCGACCCCGCGGGGGCGCGCTGGGCCTTCGGCAAGGGAGCGGAGGCCGAGCGGGACGCAGGCTTCGTCCGCGATCTCGTCGGGCGGCTCGTGCGCGCGGGCGGCGTCGACCGCCGCCGGATCTTCATCGTCGGGATCGGCGACGGCGCGGCTCCGGCCTATCGCCTCGCCTGTTCGGCGAACGCGCCTTTCGCGGCCTATGCGGCGAGCGGCGCCATGCCGCCCGACCTCGCCGCCGCCTGCAAGCCCTCGAAGGCGCCGGCGCTGATGCTGATCGGCGCGGCCAGCGCGCCGCGGGAGGCTCCGGCCAAAGGCGCGGCCGAGGCGCTCGCGCCCGAAGCCGCGCTCGCCGTGTTCGCGCGCGTCTCGGCCTGCGGCGACGGTCGCGCCGTGACGCTGCCGCCCGACCGCGACCCGCGCGACGGCTGGAAGGTCGTGCTCGACCGGCTCGAAGGCTGCAAGGCGCCGCTCGCCTTCGCCCGCGTCGAAAACGACCCGCCCCCGGCGCATGACGCGCCGCCGTCCGGGGCGCAGGCCGCCGACGTCGTCGGGTCGAAGCTCATCCTCGATTTTTTCCGCGGCGTCGCGCGGTGACGAGTCCCGCGCCCGGACGTCAGGCCCGGGCGGCGACGCTCACGCGCCCGGCGGACGACGGGCCGCTCACGCCGGCGCGCAGACTGCGGCGAGCGCCGGCGCCAGACGCTCTGGGTCGCCGTCGAGAATGAAGATCTTCACGCGCGACGTCGCGCCCGATTCGAGATGGATGGACGAGGCCGGAAGCTTCAGCGCCTTGGCCAGAAGCCTGATCACGGCGGCGTTGGCCTCGCCGTCCTGCGGCAGGGCGCGCACCCGCGCCTTCAGCACGGCGCGCCCGTCGGCGAGCACGGCCGCGCCCTCGATCTCGTCGCGCGCGGCTTTCGGGGTCAGCCGCACCGCGAGCGCGACGGCGCCATGCCGCACGACGAAAGGCTGCGCCGACATCGGGCGGGCGTCGGCGCGGCGTCAGATGACGTTTGGATAAATATACTGAATGATGATGCGCTGGATCAGATAGATCAGCAGAAACAGGATGATCGGCGAAATGTCGAGGCCGCCGAGGTTGGGCAGCGCCTGGCGGATCGGCCGCAGCACAGGCTCGGTCAGGGCGGCGACGCCGTTGACGATGGCGCGCACCACGTCATTGTAAGTGTTGATGACGTTGAAGGCGACCAGCCAGGAAATGATCACCGCCGCGATCACGACGTAAACATAGAGATCGAGGGCGAACAGGACGACGTCGAGAAGAGCGCGCATTGAAACTCCAGAATCGGGGCGCCCGACGCGGAAGGCTGATCGCCCCGCCGCGGCGGCCGTGCGAGCGATGAACGGCGCGCCGAACCTGCGACGCCGCGGCCTGGCGAATGCGGTCCGCCGTCAGCCTCTTGCGCCGCCGTCCCTTGCGTCGGTCCGGCGCGGCGAAGCGGCGCGCTCCCGACGAGCCGCATGCGAAAGCCGCTTCGATTTAAGCGGCTTGAGCCCGGCTGGCAACCGTCGGCTGGAGGCGGCGAGGCGAACGCAAGAAGCGCGGGACATCCCCTTGCGCCACGCCGCGCAGTCGCGTAAACAGCGGCGGGCCGGGGCTGTAGCTCAGATGGGAGAGCGCTGCAATCGCACTGCAGAGGTCAGGGGTTCGATTCCCCTCAGCTCCACCAAGGAAATCAAAGACTTAGACGACTTGGTGGAAGGCCCGCCGGACCGTCGGGGAAGCAGGGGGGAAGCAAGGCGACAAGCTGCGCCGGCTCCCTCAGATATTCAGTTCCTGCGCCTCGCGCCGCCGCTTGAAATCGGTTCCGGCGGCGACGCTCGCCCATTGCTTCCGCTCCCGTCGTGTGTATCTATGCGCATATGCATAGCCGGCTCGTCATCGCCGCCCTGGAGGCCGACGGCTGGTTTCGCGTCGCGCAAAAGGGCGATCACGTTCAGTTCAGGCACCCGACGAAGCCGGGCCGCGTGACGGTCCCGCATCCGAACCTGACCTTCCGATCGGGACGCTGAAAAGCGTCGAGAAGCAAGCCGGCCTGAAGTTGAGGTAAGGCCATGCGCCAGTACATCGCCCTCATTCACAAGGACGCCGGCAGCGATTACGGGGTTTCGTTCCCGGATCTGCCGGGCTGCGTCACGGCCGGCCGCGACCTCGACGAGGCCCGCGCGATGGCGCAGGAGGCGCTCGCCCTGCATCTTGAAGGGCTGGCGGAAGACGGCGAGGCGTTTCCCGAGCCCTCGTCTCTCGAGGCCGTCATGAGCGACCGCGAGAACCGCGACGCCGTCGCTTTCCTTGTTCCCGCGCCAGGCGGCGCGGCGAAGGCGGTCCGCGTCAATGTCACGATTCCCGAGGACGTCCTCGGCGAGATCGACCGTCACGCCGAGCGCGAGGGCATGACCCGCTCGGGTTTTCTGGTCAAGGCGGCGAAGGACGCGATTCGCGTCGTCCGGTGATTGGGCGCCGCTCTCAGCTATAGAGCCGCAGCCGCGCCCTGTGCCTCTGACGCTCGGCCCGATCGCGTCATGGACATGGACCGTGGCGACGCTGTCGCCAGCGACGATGCGCGGCCCGCTGCGCGCCTGCGCGCGGTTGGCGACGAGAAGATCGAGGATGCAGGTCATGGCGCGCCTTCCCGTTCGGGATCTGTGCGACCGCCGGCGCCGGTCAAGCCTCGCGCAAGGTCCGCAGGCCTATGGTCATGCGCCGAGCGAGGAGAACCCCAATGAGTCTTTTCAGCGCCCTGACCGCAAGCGTCTCAGGCATGGCGGCTCAAGCCAACAAATTATCGACCGTATCCGACAATATCGCGAACTCCGACACCACGGGCTACAAGCAGGCCTCGACGGAATTCCTGAATCTCATCGAACAGCGCGGCCGATCGAGCTATGACGCGTCGGGCGTGGCGACGTTCGTGCGCTACAACATCGCGGAGCAGGGAAACCTCAAATCCTCGACGTCGGCGACCGACCTCGCCGTTCAGGGCTCGGGCTTCTTTCTTGTGAGCGACGCGAATGGCGCGATCTTTCTGACGCGAGCCGGAAATTTCACGCCCAGTTCGGGCGGCGACCTCGTCAACGCCGCGGGTTTCACCCTGATGGGCTACGACGCCGCGTCAGGCGCGACGGGGCTTGGCGCGCTGACGCCGGTCAACGTCGCCGCTGGCTCGCCGCAATCCACGCCGTCGACCACGGGCGCGCTCAAGACCAACCTGAATTCGGAGGCGACGGCGGTCGCCGGCGATCTGCCGAGCGACAATCTGGCCACCTCGACCTACACGTCGAAAACCTCGGTGGTCGCCTATGACAATCTGGGCGCGGCCGTCAAACTTGACGTCTATTACACGAAGACCGCCGACAACAGCTGGGAGGCGTCGGTCTATGACGCCGCGTCCGCGGCCTCTGGCGGCGGGTTTCCCTACTCGACGGCGGCGCTCGCAACCCAGACGCTGAATTTCAGCGCGGCCGACGGAAGTCTGACAGGCGCGACGAGCCTGTCGCTGAACGTGCCCGGAGGCCAGGCGCTGACCCTTGATCTTGCGGGCTCGACGCAACTCGCCTCAAACTTCTCGGCGTCGTCGAAGACCAATGGAGCCGCGCCGAGCGCGGTCGAGAGCGTGAGCGTCGGAACCGACGGCGTGTTGACCGCCGTCTACGCCAGCGGCGCGCAAAAGGACCTCTACAAGATTCCACTGGCGAGCGCGCCGAGCGTCGACAATCTCACGCCCCTGGCGGGAGACGTGTTTCGTCAGAACGCGCAATCGGGCGACATTTTCGTCGGCGATCCGGGGCATGACGGCTTCGGCCTCATCCAGTCGGAACGACTTGAAGGTTCAACGGTCGATCTCGCGACGCAGTTGACCAACATGATCGTCGCGCAGCGCGCCTATGAGTCGAATTCGAAGGTCTTTCAGACCGGCTCCGAGCTGATGTCGCAACTCAACAACATGTTGAAATAAACTCGCCTGCGTCGGAGTCGTCGTCATGAGTCTGTCGAACGCCGCAGCGATCACGCAGTCGGGCCTTGCTTCGGTCACGACCGAGATCGCGACGCTGTCCAGAAACGTCTCCGGCGCGTCGGACACGGCTTACTATTCGCGCAAATCCGCGAACGTCGCGTCGACCGCCTATGGATCGCAGGTCGTCTCCGTCAGCCGCGCGTCGAACCGCGCGGTTTTTGAAAACCTGCTCGCCGCCACGGCGGCGAGCGCGGCGCAGGACGCGACGAAGGCGTCGCTCGAGACGCTTTCGCAGGCGATGGGAAGCGTCTCAAGCGAAGACGCGCAGTCGGGAACGCTGACGACGCTGATCGGAAATCTCTCCGGCGCGCTCCAATATTATTCGGCGACGCCAAGCGACGCGACGGCCGCCGGAAACGTCGTCTCCGCGGCCGAAGAGCTCGCGCGCCGCCTCAACGAGGCGTCGGACGACGTGCAGAAGCTGCGACAGTCGACGGATCAGGACATCGCCTCCGCCGTCGCCGACGTGAACGACCTCCTCGCGCGTTTCGGCGAAGTCGACGACAAAATCGTCAAGGGCCTCGCCTCCAGCCGCGACGTCGGCGATCTTCAGGACCAGCGCGACGCGATCCTCAAGCAGCTTTCCTCGGACATCGGCGTGACGACGACGCTCGACGCTGACGGCGGCATGTCGATCTACGCCGACGGCGGCGCCACCCTGTTCCAGGGCGGGCGCGCGCGCGCCGTGACCTTCGTTCCCACAGAAACTTATGTCGCCTCCACCGTCGGACGGCAGGTGTATGTCGACGGCGTCGCGGTCACCGGCGTTTCGGCGGCGATGCCGGCGACGTCGGGCAAGATCGCGGGCCTCGCGAAGGCGCGTGACGAGGTCGCCGTCTCCAGCCAGGCGCAGCTCGACAATATCGCCGCCGCCCTGATCGAGACGTTTCGCGAGAGCGCCCAGAGCGGAGGCGGGCCGGACCGGCCGGGCCTCTTCACGACTTTTGGCGCGAGCGCGATGCCGTCATCCTCCACAGGGCTCGCGGCGTCGATCGTCGTCAATGCGACGGTCGATCCAACGCAGGGCGGCGACGTCAACCTGCTGCGCGATGGCGGCATATCCGATCCGGCGGGGTCGCTCTACACCTACAACGCCACAGGCGCTGCGAGTTACGTCGGCAGGATTTCGCAGCTTTCAGACGCGCTCGCCAGCGTGCGAAGCTTCCCGGCGGGAGGGGAGATCACAACCAGCGCCAGCGTCGGAGACTACGCCGCGGCCGCCGCGAGCTGGCTGCAGTCCGCGCGCGCCTCGGCGACCGACGCCGCCGACTATCAGGAGACGGTGCGCAGCGCCGCGTCGACCGCCCTGTCCAACGCCACAGGCGTGAACATCAACGATGAAATGTCAAAGATGCTCGACCTTGAGCAATCCTATACGGCGTCGGCGAAGTTGCTGAGCGCGATCAACGATATGTTCAAATCCCTGTTGAACGGCATCTAGGCTTTTCTCATGAGCTCCTACATTTCGTCGCAATCCATCTCCGCCTCTTTGCGGCAGGCCGTCCTGAGGGCGCAGACGGAACTCGGGTCGGCGCAAACCGAGGTCGCCGGCAAGCATGCCGACATGGGGCTCGCGCTCGCCGAGCGGACGGGGCGAAGCCTGTCGCTTCAATCGGAACGAAATCTGCTCGACTCCGTCGTCGGCGCCAACGCCGTCACGCTCGGCCGTCTCGACACGACGCAAGATCAGCTGAGCGACCTTGACGCCTCCGCGCAGGCGATGCTGAACGCGCTGCTGTCGTCGAACGGGTCGACGACAAACGCCGCGACGATTCATGATCAGGCGGTCGACGCGTTGAAGCGCCTCACCGCAAATCTCAACACGCGATACAATGGAGACGCGCTGTTTGCCGGAATCGACACGGCGACCGCGCCGATCTTCGATTATTTCGCTGCGGGTTCGAGCGGCAAGGCCGCGGTCGACGCGTCATTTCTTTCGACCTTCGGGGTCACGCAGGACGGCGCGTCGACCATCGACGCGAACGCGCTCGGCGCCTATCTCGACACGCAGTTTTCGGCTCTGTTTCAGGGAAGCGCCTGGAGCGGCGCCTGGTCGTCGGCCTCAGATACGCCGATCGTCAACACGATCGCTCCGGGCCGCGACGTCGTGACGTCGGTCAGCGCCAATCACGAGGCGTTTCGCGATCTTGCGCAGGCTTACACCATGCTCGCGGACCTTGGCGTTCAGTCGATGAATCAGCAAAGTTATCAAACCGTGACCGCAAAGGCGCGTGAACTGATTTCGACGGGCATGAACAAACTCTCGGACGTGCGCGCGGGGCTCGGCGTCGCGCAGGCGTCGATCACGAGCGCCAACGCCCAGATCTCGCTCCAGACCAATATTCTGGCGACGCAGATCGTCGATCTCGAAAGCGTCGATCCCTACACGGCGCAGGCGCGCGTCAGCGAACTCCAGACGCAGATCGAAACTTCATATGCGCTCACGGCTCAACTTCAGTCGCTCAGTCTGGTGAAATATCTGTAGAACGGCGTCAAACGGCGCGGCCGCCAGGACGGATTGTCCGGTTGCGTCGTCCGTGTCGCGCCGCAAGGCTCCGGGGGCGCCCCGGCGCAAATCCTCAACGCCCAAGCCGATGGAAGACGATGTATCAGGCCAGCTACGCCGAAGCACTTGAGAACGCTCCGTCCGAATGCCGCGAACGGGAGCGGATGGCGTTCGATCATGCGATCGATCTGCTCAAGCGAGCGGAGTCCGATGGTCGAGGCTCGACGACGGCGCTCGAGGCGATCGATTTTGTCTGCCGGCTCTGGAAGGCGCTGCTCGAGGACCTCGCCAGCGCCGACAACGACCTTCCGGAGTCGTTGCGAGGCGACCTCATTTCGGTCGGCATCTGGGTCCTGCGCGAGAGCGATCGGCTGCGTGCGGGCGGGCCCGACGGCTTTCGAAGCCTCATCGAGGTCTGTGCGACAATTCGCGATGGTTTGCGGTGAGGACGATCATGCATCTTTCGCTTCGGGCGGGCGAGAAAATCTACATCAACGGCGCGGTGTTGCGCGCCGACCGGAAGGTTTCGATCGAACTTCTGAACGACGTGACATTTCTGCTCGAGGCCCATGTCATGAAGGTGGAGGACGCCGTCACGCCGCTGCGGCAGCTCTATTTCATTGTGCAGATCATGCTCATGAATCCGACCGACAGCGACAGGGCCGCGCAGATGTTCGAGCAATCCATGCGAAGCCTGTTGTCGATCGCAGACGATGGGATGCTTCGCGCGGGGCTCCAGAACGTGAAGGCGCATGTCGACGCGGGCAGGGTGTTCGAGGCGTTGAAGGCCATTCGGGCGCTTTTCCCGGCGGAGGCCGAAATTCTTCGCGGCGCCGCGCCAGCGTCGCCTATTCAGGCCGCTTGAGAACAGGAGTTTCCATGTCCGTCAGCGTAAGCGCAGCCGGTTCGGCCGCCTCTTCGTCGCAAACGACGCCGGCTGCGGCGACCGCCACGGTCGACTACAATCAGTTTCTCAAATTGCTGATCGCCCAGATCCAGAACCAGGACCCGACGAGCCCGACCGATCCCACTCAATATATGAGCCAGCTCGCGTCTTTCTCGGCCGTCGAACAACAGATCAAGACCAATTCGGCGCTGGACGCGCTGTTGTCGGTTCAGTCGGGCGCGCTGATCGGACGCGTGGCCACTTCGGCGGACGGCGAAACGTCCGGCGTGATCGCCTCCGTGACCGCGGGCGGCGGGGGGACGGCGACGGCCGTGTTGTCGAACGGCGGTGAAATCGAGCTTGGCTCCGGCGTGAAGATCAGCGCCTGATGAATGAAGCCGACGCGCTCGAACTCCTTCGCTCCGCGATCTGGACGATCATCGTGGGCTGTGGCCCGGCGGTGGCCGCCGCCATGATCGTTGGCCTTGTCGTGGCGCTGTTTCAGGCGCTGACGCAGGTTCAGGAGTCGACCTTGACCTTCGTGCCGAAGATCGTGGCCGTCTTCGTCGTGCTCGCGGTGGGAGGCCCGTTCATGGGCGCCCAGATCTACGCCTTCGCCGAGCATGTCTATGCACGCATCGAAAAAGGCTTTTAGGCCTTCAAGGCCGCGCTCCGGCTTCAGGCGGGGTCAGGCGGCCCATGGGTCGAAGCCGATCGGGAAAGCGCTGGCGATGAGCGCGGCCGCCGCGTCGATGACGTCGTCTTCGACGCGCAGCGGCGCGATCAGGCCGAGCACGTCGCCCTCGGAGCGCGTCGCCAGGCCGCGCTCGAGGAGCCTTTCGGCGAGCGGTCGGGCCGGCCCGGCGCACAGGAGCCCCTGCGTCAGGCCAAGGCCGCGAACGCCGCGGAACAGATCCGGCCTGCGCCGCGCGATCAGCGCAAGCTGGTCTTCAAGCCGCCACGAGCGGTTTTGCACATGCTCCAGAAAGCCCGGCGAGAGCAGGGCGTCGAGCTTGGCGTGGGCGCAGGCCAGGGCTTCCGGCGTCGGCTCGAACGCCGGCGCCGCCGCGTTTTGCGCGAATTTCTGCGTCGCGATCACCGTCGCGAGCTCATGCGGGCCGGCGAGCCCTTCGCCGCAGACAAGAATGTCGGGCGTCGCCCCGGTCCATTCATAGGCCCACATCATGCCGGACCGGCCGAGTCCGCAGAAGCTTTCGTCAAACACGAGCGCCAGTCCGTAATCGTCGCAGGCCTGGCGCAGGCTGGCGAGCAGATCGCCCGACACCGCTTCAAGCCCCTCCTCGGCGCGCAGCGGCGCGATCAGAAAGCCTGCGACGCGCGGCGTGATCTGCGCCTCCACGGCGTCGGGATCGTCGATGCGCAGGATCTCGACGTCGCCGTCGAGGCCGTCCGGGACGGCGGCCGGAGACGCGGCGCGCGCGCAGACGAGAAGGCGGCTCCGCTTCGCCCGGCCGGCCGTGCGCTGGCGCCGGCGGACGAGGTCCAGCGCGAAGGCGAAAGCCGCGCGTCGCGACGACAGGAGAAAGGCGCGATCTCCGAAGGAGACGGACGGCAGCCGCGCGGCGAGCGCCTGCGCGGACAGGTCTGGCGCGCCGCCCTGATCGCCCGCCTCCGGCGCGAAAGCCTCGTGAGCGCCCGAAAAATCGGGCGATGGGGGCGGGGCGGCCGCGGGGCCGCCGGTGGCGCGGCCCTCCGCGCCGGGCGGGCCGGCCGCGTCAGCCTCCGGCGGAATGAGCGGCGGACCTGACATGGCGCAAGGCTATCGGCGGGCGAAGCGTCTCGCAAGCGGCGGAGGCCTTTGACCGACGCGCGGCGCGGCCGGGGGCTACTTTTTCTTAGGCGATTCGACCTAATCTCGCCGCGATGGCGCGGGAAGAAGCCGCGTCTTTTGAACGTCAGGCCGGCGCGACGCCTGAAGCTGCGGAAGCCCGCAAGACGGTCGCGCCGGCGAGCGACGTTCACGCCCGCGGCGGCGGGGCGGCCGCGAAAGCGGCGCGGAGTCGGCCGCACGGAGGAGCATATGCGCATTTTCGACATCAAGGCGTTCAGGGCGGCCATGGCCGCCGCCGTCGCGGCGACCGCTTTCGCCGCTTCGGCCGGCGCGCCGGCCCGGGCGGACGACGGCGGCGCGGCCGCCGCCGGCCTCATCGGCGGGCTGGCGCTCGGGGCGCTCGCCGGCGGCGCGCTCGCGAGCCAGTCACGCCCCTATCCGCCGCCCTATTATGGCCCGTCCTACTATCCGCCGCCGCCCCCGCCGCGCTGCTGGACCGAGCCGCAGGCGGTGTGGGACGGCTACGCCTACGTCTATCAGCGCGTGCGCGTCTGCGAATAGCGGTCGGCCCGGACCGCCCGCGCGTTTTTCCGGGATCCGACAGGGCCGGCGTTGCGAAAGCCGTCGCGAGGCGCCGGCGGCCCCGGCCGCCGGTCAGTCTTCGGCGTAGATGTCGCGGCCTCTGGTTTCGGGCAGCAAAAACACGCCGATGATGAAAGTCGCCGCGGCGACGGCCATCGGGTACCAGAGCCCGGCCAGAAGGTCGCCCGTATGCGCGGTGATGGCGAAGGCGATCGCCGGCGTCACGCCGCCGAACCATCCGTTGCCGATGTGATAGGGCACGGACAGCGAGACATAGCGCACCCGGGTCTGGAACATTTCGACCAGCGTCGCGGCCAGCGGCCCATAGACCAGAGACACGAACAGGACCAGCATGAACAGGAGGCCGATGATCTCGGCCGGCTGGGCGCGGAACACGTCGAACGGATGGGCGATGCGCACTGCGGTCGGCGCGCCCAGCGACGGATAGCCGGCGGCCTCGAGCGCCGCCAGGACGCGCGCCGTGAAAAAGGCGACGATCTCGACCGGCGCCGGCGCCGCGCCCGCCTCGGTCGCGCGCATGATCCTGACGCGCGCCGGCGCGCCCGGCGGGCCCGGAACCCGGGTGAAGCTCGCCGAATGGGTCGACAGCAGCTCACGGGCGATGTCGCAGGAGGTCGTCGGACGGCGCCTGTCGTCGAGGCTGAACAGCCGCCCGCAGCCGGCCGGGTCGGCGACGACGGACACTTCGACCGCGCGCTGCGCCCTGGCCAGCGCCGGATTGGCGATATGGGCCAGCCGGTCGAAGATCGGCGCCGCGCCGAAGGCGAAGGCGAGGCAGCCGAACATCAGGATCGGCTTGCGGCCGATATGGTCAGACGCCCAGCCAGACAGCACGAAGAAGCCCGCGCCCAGCGCCATCGCCCAGGCCATCAGGACCATGGCCGTGAAGGCGTCGACGCGCAGCACCGACTGCATGAAATTCAGCGCATAGACCTGGCCCGCGTACCAGACCACGCCCTGGCCCATGGTGAGGCCGAACAGGGCGATCAGGACGAGGCGCAGATTGCGCCAGCGGCAGAAGGCGTCGCGCAGCGGCTTGCGCGAGGCGAGGCCCTCGGCCTTGAGCAGCGCGAAGGCCGGCGATTCGTTGAGCTGGAGGCGGATGTAGAGCGAGACGCCGAGCAGCCCCGCCGAGAGCAGAAACGGCAGCCGCCAGCCATAACGCGCGAAGGCGTCCTCGCCGAAGGCCCAGCGCGTCATGAGCACGACGACGAGGGAGGAGAACAGGCCGAGCGTCGCCGTGGACTGGATGAAGGAGGTGAAGAAGCCCCTCCGCGCGTTCGGCGCATGTTCGCCGACGAAGGCCGCCGCGCCGCCATATTCGCCGCCCATGGCGAGCCCCTGCAGCAGGCGCGCGGCGACGAGCAGCGTGGGCGCCGCCGCGCCGATGAGCCCGTAGCCCGGCAGCAGCCCGACGACGAAGGTCGAGCCGCCCATGATGAGGATGGTGAGCAGGAACGTGTATTTGCGGCCGATGAGGTCGCCCATGCGGCCGAACAGCAGGGCGCCGACGGGGCGCACCAGAAAGCCGCTGACCGCGGCGACGATCAGCGAGAGCTCGGCCGCCCATTTCGGCATATGGCCGAAGAAATGCGGGCCCATGACGCCGGCGAGCGACAGATAGAGGTAAAAATCATACCATTCGAAGATGGTGCCGAGCGAGGAGGCGAAAATGAGCTTCTTCTGGCTCGGCGACATCTTGCGCGCGCCGGCGGCGGCCTCCCCCGATGTGATCGCGATCGCCATGTTGACCCTGGCTTGTCGGCGGTCGCGGACCGCTCTGCGCCCTTGCGGCCAGAAGATGGCCGGCGCGGGCGTTTGTCAATCGCCGCTCCGGGCGAGGCGTGACGACGCGTCCGGCGGACGGATGCGGCGTCTCGTGCTATGAGGGCCTCATCCTGGCGAGGAAACATGGCATGACGTTTCTGAACTGCCTGCTCGTCGCCCTCGGCGGCGCGCTTGGAAGCGTTTCGCGCTACGCCGTCGCCGAGCTTGCGGCGCCATGGAGCGCGCGCATGCCCGTCGGCACCATCGTCATCAATGTCGCCGGCTCTTTCGTCATCGGCTTCTTCGGCGCGCTGACGACGGCGCATGGACGGTTTCCGGCGCCTGAAGGCGCGCGGATCTTCATGATGGTCGGGTTTTGCGGCGGCTTCACCACCTTTTCGTCCTTCAGCCTGCAAACCTTCGACCTCCTGCGCCTCGGGGCGCCGTGGCGGGCCTTCGCCAATGTCGCGCTGTCGGTCGTGGCGTGCCTCGCCGCGGTCGCGTTCGGCTACGCCTGCGCCGGCGCGCTCGGCGGCGGAACGCGGATCGCCCAGGCGGCGATCGAGGAGGAGGCCTGAGGCCGCCGCGCCGGCCGTCACGGGCCGCGGGCGAGCCGCAAAAATTCCTCGCGCGTGCGCTGGTCCTCGCGCAGCGCGCCGGTGAGGCGGCTCGTGATGAGGGTCGAGCCCGGCGTGTTGACGCCGCGCAGCGTCATGCAGCTGTGTTCGGCCTCGATCACGACGCCCACGCCCTGCGGTTCGAGAATGTCGGTGATCGCCTCGGCGATGTCCGCCGTCAGCTTCTCCTGAATCTGGAGCCGCCGTGCGAAGCCGTGCACCACCCGGGCGAGCTTTGAAATGCCGACGACGCGGCGCGTCGGCAGATAGCCGACATGGGCGCGGCCGACCACCGGCAGCATGTGGTGCTCGCAGAAGCTGACGACGCGGATGTCGCGCAGCACGACAAGCTCGTCATAGCCGCCGACCTCCTCGAAGGTGCGCGCGAGATAGGAGCGCGGGTCTTCTTCGTAGCCCCTGAACAGCTCGCGGTAGGAGCGCGCGACGCGGCGCGGCGTGTCGACGAGGCCTTCGCGGTCGGGATCGTCGCCGGCCCATTCGATCAGCACGCGCACGGCGGCTTCGGCGTCGGACTCGGTCGGTTTGGCCATTGGGGCGTCTCCCTGATTCGTCTTCGCGCCCGACACGGGCCCGGCCCCCGACAATGCCCGAAACGACGCCGGCGCCATATGCGCACGGCGGCTTCGCCTTGCGCATATGGCGCCGGCGGTTCAGATTGCGGGCGCGCGGGGGCGAGCCCCGACGATTCGCGCGGGGTCACGCATGAGAACTCGAAGCCTGCCCGCCGCCGGCGCGGCCCTGATTCTCGGACTCGCGGCCCAGGGCGCCGCGGCCGACAGCCCGCCGAATTTCGACGTCGGCGTGACCTGCCGCGCCGCCGCCAAGCTCGGCGGCGGAGTCGACGCCAGCCTCGCCTACAAGGGCTGCATGCAGGATGAGAACGTGGCGGCGACGACGCTGCGCCGCAACTGGAGCCGCTACGCGCAGAAAAATCGCGACACATGTCTCGCTCAGGGCCTCTCGCCCATGCCGAGCTATGTCGAGATCCTGACCTGCATCGAGATGTATGACGAGGCCGGCGCGCTGTCGCGGAGCCAGGGCGGGACGGGCGGCGGCCCGGCCGTTCCCGTGATCGAACGGCGTTCGCCGCAGCCGGCCGGGCCGGCGAATTGAGCGCCGCGCCGCGCCGGGCCTGAAGGGCGAAGCGCGGGGCCCGCGGCGGCCGCGTTCGCGCCGGCCGCGCCCGGGCGTCGGACCAGGCAGAAGCGCAACCCGAAAAGGGCGGGGCGGCGGACAAGGCCAGGACGGGGGACAGGGAGCCTGGCGACAGAACCGGCGACAGAAAAGGGCGAGAATGCCGCGCATTCCCGCCCTCGTCCGGCTTTAGACCCTTGTTCCCACTGCGCGCCTGGCCGCTTCTGCGAACAGATAAGCTTCCGCGAACAGATAAAATGACGCCGCCGAACGGCGTGCAATCGGCGTCCCCCCTGGACTTGGACAGTGCGCCGATTCAAGGCGGCGCGCGCGCATTGAGCGTAGGTTTCTGATAGACGAAGCGGGCCGGATTGTCACGAGGATTTGCGCCGGCGCCGTCTAAAAAAACAACAAAATGGAACTATTCATGCTGCGCCGCAAGAAATCATGCTGCGTTTGCGCGCAGCCGCGCCGCCAACCCTGAAGCGGGCGACGGCGCATGCCGCGGCGGCCCGGCGGCGATGTCCGCGCCAGCCTCCGCTTGGCCATTCTGGCGCGGCCCATGCTATAGGTTCCGGGCTTCGCGCCACGCTTCGCCGTCAGGCCGCCGCCCGATGGTCTGGCTCGATCCCGCGCTCCAGCGGCAAAGGCTTCGCTTCGCATGACGCAGATCCCGCCTTTTTCCGAGACTGACGCGCGGCCGGGCGCCGCCGGACGCGGCTTCGGCGCAAGGGTGAGAAACTGGTTCCTGACCGGCGTCGTCGTCGCCGGGCCGCTCGCCGTCACGGCCTATATCGTCTGGTGGTTCGTCGACGCGATCGACGCGGCGGTGCGCGGCCTTTTGCCCGCGACGGCGCTGCCCGACGCCTATCTGCCGTTCCGCGTGCCGGGGCTTGGCGTCGTCTTCGCCTTTCTGGGCCTCACCCTGCTCGGCTTCGCCGCGACCAACATCGCCGGCCGCAGCTTTCTTCTGCTTGGCGAGGCGATGCTCGCCCGCATGCCGGTCGTGCGCTCGATCTACAAGAGCCTGAAGCAGATTTTCGAAACCCTGTTCTCGCAATCCGGCCAGAGCTTCCGCAAGGTCGGCATGATCGAGTTCCCGGCGAGGGGCGCTTGGTCGCTCGTCTTCATCTCCTCGCCGCCCGGGCCGGGCGTCGTCGAAAATCTCGTCGCCGGCGAGGCGTATGTCTCGGTGTTCCTGCCCTGCACGCCCAATCCGACGACGGGCTTCTTTTTCTATCTGCCCGCGCGCGAGGTGGTCGAAACCGCGCTGACGCCCGAGGCCGCGGCCAAGCTGATCATGTCCTGCGGCGTCATCCAGCCGGACCCGCCCGCCGTCCTCGCGGCGCTCGCCGCGACGAAGCCGCTCTGAGCGAAGCCGCCAAATTGACCTTGGGCGCGCTTCTCTCTAACAGCAAGGCGCTTTCCTGAAGAAGCGCCGCCGGCCTCCGCAGGGCCTTTTCGGCGCGCTCCCACCCAACGAACGCGAATGGCCGTCTACACAGAAGTCTCGGACGCGGAGCTCGCGGCCTTTCTCGAACATTACGATCTTGGCCGGGCGCGCGCGCTGAAGGGCGTCGCCGAGGGCGTCGAGAACTCCAATTTCATCCTGCGCACCGAAGCCGGCGTCTATATCCTCACGCTTTACGAAAAACGCGTCGACGCGGCGTGCCTGCCGTTCTTCCTCGGGCTCATGAACCATCTTTCGGCGCGCGGGCTCGACTGCCCGCAGCCGGTGCCGATGCGCTCCGGCGGCGCGCTGGGAGAGCTCAACGGGCGTCCCGCCGCCATCGTCACCTTTCTTGAAGGCGTGTGCCGCGACCGCCCCGACGCGCGCGACTGCGCCGAGCTTGGACGCGCGCTCGCGCGGCTTCACCTCGCCGCCGCCGATTTCAAGGGCGTGCGCGAGAACACGCTCGGCCCTTCGGCCTGGCCGCAGCTGTTTGCGCCCGTGGCGGCGCGCGCCGACGACCTGAGCCCGGGGCTTCAGACGACGATCGCGCGGGAGCTCGCCTATCTTGCCGCCAACTGGCCCGAGGGTCTGCCGCGCGGCGTGATCCACGCCGATCTCTTTCCCGACAACGTGCTGTTCCTGGGGGCGGAGATTTCCGGCCTGATCGACTTCTATTTCGCCTGCGTCGACTATCTCGCCTATGACCTCGCCGTGTGCCTCAACGCCTGGTGCTTTTCGCCCGAGGGGCGTTTCGACGCCGCCAAGGCCACGGCCTTCTTTGACGCCTATCGCGCCCTGCGTCCCCTGAGCGCGGCCGAGGCGCGCGCGCTCCCCGTGCTCGCGCGCGGCGCGGCGCTGCGCTTCGCCCTGACGCGGCTCGTCGACTGGCTCAACGTGCCGCCGGGGGCGCTGGTGACGCCGAAGAACCCGCTTGAATATGTCGGAAAGCTCGAATTTCTGCAGCAGGCGTGCGGGCCGGCCGACCTTGGCCTGGCGCTGGAGCCTGGCGCGTGAGCGGGGCGCAGGCTGACGGCAAGCCGGTCACGATCTTCACCGACGGCGCCTGCTCCGGCAATCCGGGGCCGGGCGGCTGGGGCGCGATCCTGAGCTTTGGCGCGCATCGCAAGGAGATGGCCGGCGGCGAGCCCGACACGACCAACAACCGCATGGAGCTCACGGCCGCGATCATGGCGCTCGAAGCGCTGAGCCGCCCCTGCGTGGTCGAGCTTCACACGGACTCGAACTATCTGAAGGGCGGCGTCACCTCGTGGATCGCCGGATGGAAGCGCAACGGCTGGCGCACCGCCGACAGGAAGCCCGTGAAGAACGTCGAATTGTGGCTGCGGCTCGAGGCCGCGGCCGCGCCGCACCGGGTCGAATGGCGCTGGGTCAAGGGCCATGCCGGCGACGCGATGAACGAGCGCGCCGACGAGCTGGCGCGGCAAGGCATGGCGCCGTTCCTCGCTGCGCGAAAAACGCGCCGCGCGCCCTGAGCGGAGCCGCCGCGCCCCTGAGCGCCGCGCGGCGGCTCAGATCTGCCCGAGCAGGGTTTCGGCGCTCGACGCCTCGGCCCTGCCGGGGCTGTCCTCGACGTTCAGGGCCTTGACCACGCCGTCGTCGACCAGCATCGAATAGCGCTGCGAGCGGACGCCGAGCCCGCGCTCCGACAGATCGAGCGTCAGGCCGAGCGCGGCGGCGAAGGCGCCGGAGCCGTCGGCGAGGAACATGATCTTTTGGCCGGCGCCGTTCTCCTTCGCCCAGGCGCTCAGCACGAAGACGTCGTTGACCGCGGTGACGGCGACGAGGTCGACATGCTTCGCTTTGAAGTCGTCGAGCCGGTTGACGAAGCTCGGCAGATGCACATTGCTGCAGGTCGGCGTGAAGGCGCCGGGCACGCCGATCAGCGCGACACGCCGGCCCTTGAAGATCTCGTCGGTGGTTTTCGTCGCGGGGCCGTCCGGGGTCATCACCGCGAAACGCGCCGCGGGCAGCCGGTCGCCGATCTTGACGGTCATCGCACCTCTCCCTGCCGTTGTGCGGATTCGCTCTCGGCGACCGCGCGCGCGCGGCCGAGATCGGCCGCGAATTCAAAGGCCTGCGTTCCCGACGTGAAGGTCAGCGTCGAGGGCGCGTGGCCGGCTTCGCGCGGGGCCTCGACTTCGGTGACGATGAATTCGTCGGGCGCCGCGCCGCGGCGGGTCTCGAAGAACCAGGCCGCCGGCGCCTCCACGAAGAGGTCCGCCGCGTCGCCCGGCGCCTCGCGCAGCTTCACGCGCCAGCTTGGCCGCGCCGCGTCGGGATCGCGCGACAGGCTCAGCTTCTCGTCGCGCTCCCGCGCGTCGAGGCGGCGCGGAACGCGGGCCTCGGCCGCCTTGAGCGCGTCTTCGTGCTTTCTGGCGTCGGGGCGGGCGCCGGCGCCCGCCGGGAGACGCATCTGCACATGGGCCGAGGCGGGGATGCAGATCTTGCCGCAGACGGCGTAGGTGAGCGCGAGCACGAGCGTCGCCGGGCGCGAGGCGTCCCTGACGCGCAGGGAGACCGGCAGCAGCACGCCGCGACGATAGCCGAACACGTCGAGCCCGTCCTCATGCAGGCGCTCCGGGGGCGGAAACCGGACCGTCGCCTCGTCGATATTGTCGGATTGCGAGAAATCGAACTCGGGCGGCGCGCCGGCGTCGCCGGGGTTGCGCCAATAGGTGATGGCGTCGTCGTCGAGGGCGATTTCGACGCCGGCGCGATAGCCGCCGGGCTGCGCCGCCGCAATCAGCCGTACGGAGGATTTTTTGCCGTAGCTCCAGTCGCTTGCGAATTCGTCGGCGTGCGCCGCCGTCGCGCCCGCGAGCGTCGCGGCGAGCCCCCAGCCGAGGACGAGCCCCCAGCCGGCGGCGAGCGCCAGGACGCGCGGCCGGCCGGCGCGGCGGCCGGTCTTTCGGGAATGGAAAGACATTTGCATCACAGTCTTACGATTGCGGGGTCTGTCGCTGTTCGGCCGAGGTCCCGCAGCCTATTTTGCAGGCGGGGAGGCCGCAACCTACATTGAGGTGAACCAGACGAAGCCAGAAGACGAGCAGAAGCCGAACGGGAGCGACGCGTCAGGATCCAAGCCTGGGCGGCCTTAACCAGCGTTGGAAGCTTTTCCAGCAGAATGTGGCGGAAAACATGGGATCGAAAATGCCTCGCGACGGCGGCCGGCAGGGCCATGACTCCTTCCTGGACGGGCAGCTGCTCGTCGCCATGCCCGGAATGTCCGACAACCGCTTCGCCCGTTCGGTGATCTATCTGTGCGCGCATTCGGAGGAGGGCGCGATGGGCATCGTCGTCAACCGGCCCGCGCGCAAGGTGACCTTCTCGGAGCTGCTCGTCCAGCTTGACGTGATCAAGGCCGACGAGGCGATCCAGCTTCCGGCGCAGGCGGGGCTCGTGCCGGTGCTCAAGGGCGGGCCGGTCGAGACCGGCCGCGGCTTCGTGCTGCATTCCAACGATTTCTTCATCGACAATTCGACGCTGCCGATCGACTCCGGCGTGTCGCTGACCGCGACCATCGACATCCTGCGCGCGATCGCGCGCGGCGCGGGGCCGGACCGCGCGGTTCTGGCGCTCGGCTACGCCGGCTGGTCGGCCGGCCAGCTCGAGGCCGAGATGCAGGACAATGGCTGGCTGAACATCCCGGCCGACCCTTCGCTGATCTTCGACGACGCGCTCGGCTCGAAATATGAGCGCGCGCTGATGAAGGTCGGGATCGACCCGGGGCGCCTCTCCGCCGATCTCGGCCACGCCTGAGACGGGCGCGGCGCCGTCGCGCCGTCAGGCGGCGACGGTCGCCGCGCCGACGAGCTTTCTCGCCTCCTCGGCGCTGATCGGATGGCCGAAGGCGAAGCCTTGGGCGTATTCGCAACCGAGCTGGGACAGTTCGATCGCGTCCGACTCCGCCTCGACCCCCTCGGCCACCGTCTCCATGCCAAGGTCATGCGCGAGCGCCATGATGGAGCGCAGGATCGCGGGCCGCGTCCCCGACCCGTTCTGCCGCACGAAGGAGCGGTCGATCTTGATGGTGTCGAAGGGGAAGCGCTGCAGATAGGCGAGCGATGAAAACCCCGTGCCGAAATCGTCGAGCGAGAGCCCCGCGCCAAGCTCGCGGATGCGCGTCAGCATCTGCGCGGCGTATTCCGGGTTCTCCATGACGAGGCTTTCGGTCAGTTCGAGCTTCAGCGAGCCCGGCGCGACCGCGGACCTGCCGAGGACGGCCTTGACGTCGGCGATGAGGTCATGGCGCATGAGCTGGCGCGAGGAGACGTTGACGCTGACGAAGATCGGCGGGTCGACGTCGAGCGCGCGCTGCCACAGGGCGAGTTCGCGCGCCGCGCGGTCGAGCGCGAAAAGGCCGAGCTCGACGATCACGCCGGTCTCCTCGGCGAGCGGAATGAATTCGGCCGGCGCGACCCGCCCCTGGCGCGGATGGTCCCAGCGCAGCAGCGCCTCGAAGCCCGCGACGGTGCGGTCCTCGAGCCGCACGATCGGCTGGAAATAGACTTTCATCTCGCCCCGCTCGACCGCGCGGCGCAGGTCGGCCGAAAGGCCGAAACGGTCGGAGCGGAGCGCGCGCATGGTGGCGCGGAACGTCTCGATGCGGCCGCCGCCGAGCCGTTTGGCGTGGCGCATGGCGATTTCGGCGTCCTTCACCATGTCCTCGCGCCGCACATGCAGCTGCGGATCGTGGAAGGCGAGGCCGATCGAGGCCGAGACGGGGATCTCCCTGTCGGAGAAGGCGACCGGCGTCGAGATCGCGCGCAGCATGGCGTTGGCGAGCGCGACCGCCCCTTCGGGCTCGGGCTCCGAGACGATCAGCGCCACGAATTCGTCGCCCGAGAGGCGGGCGAGCGTGTCCTGCGGCTTCAGGAGGCGCGACAGCCGCCGCGCCAGCGCGAGCAGAATGGTGTCGCCGGCCGAAAGCCCGGCGTCTTCATTGACCTCCCTGAAGCGGTCGACGTCGACGCTCATCACCGCCGGCCGCAGCGAGGGGTCCGCCTGGGCGAGCGCGAGCGCCGCGTCGAGCCGGTCGAAGAACAGCTCCCGGTTGGGCAGCCCGGTCAGATTGTCGCGCACCGAGTCGCGCAGGAGCCGCTCTTCGGCGATCTTCTCCTCGGTCACGTCGGCGAGCGTGCCGACGACGCGCAAAACCTCGCCGTTGGCGCCGACCACCGGACGCGCCTTGAGGCGCAGCCAGTAATATTGCCCGTCGGCCGCGCGCAGGCGGAAGTCCTGGTTGATGCGCCCGCGCCGCTGCTCCAGCATGGCGTCGAGGCAGGCGCGGTAGCGGTCGCGCTCCGAGGGGTGGAGCACGTCGAACCAGTTCGAGGCCGGGCCTTCGAGCGCGCCGCGCGGCAGGCCGAGCTGGGTTTCGATCTCGGGGCTGACATAGATGCGGTCGCCGGCGACGTCCCAGTCGAACACGGTGTCGCCGCCGCCCGACAGCGCCAGCGCCTTGCGCTCCGAATCCGACACGCCGCCATGGGCGAGGCCGGAGCCGGCGAAGGCGTTCTGCATGATGGTGAAGCCGATCAGCATCACGATCAGCACCAGCCCGCCGATCAGCGCCGGCGAGACGAGGTCGTTGGCGAGCGTGCCGGTGACGGCGAAGGCCGCGCCGACGATCCAGGCGACGAGCAGCGTCCAGGTCGGAATCAGCATCACCGCCCGGTCATAGCCATGCGCGGCGAGATAAAGCACGAGCACGAAGCCGACCGCGCCGACCGTGGCGATCGAGATGCGCGCGACGCCCGCCGCGACGGGGGCGTCATAGACCGCGAGGCCGACCAGCGCGCCAAGGAACAGGAGCCAGATCGCCGCCACATGCGAGGCCCGCACATGCCAGCGGTTGAGGTTCAGATAGGCGAACAGGAAGACGAGCAGCGTCGCCGCCAGGATCGACTCGGTTCCGGCGCGCCAGATGCGGTCGGACTGGCCCTCCGAGCCGAAGATGCGCGTCCAGAAGCCGAAGTCGATGCAGACATAGACGAGCACCGTCCAGGCGAGCGCCGCCGCGGCCGGAAAGATGACCGCGCCGCGCACCACGAAGACGATGGTCAGAAACAGCGCGAGCAGCCCCGCGACGCCGATGACGATGCCCTTGTAGAGCGCGAGGCTGGTCTGGCGGTCCTTGTAGGCGTCGGGCTCCCACAGATGCAGCTGCGGCAGGTTCGGCGTGCGCAATTCGGCGACATAGGTCACGGTCGCGCCGGGGTCGAGCGTCAGGCGGAACACGTCGGCGTCCTGGCTGTCCTCGCGCTCGGGCGGATAGCCCTGGCTCGCGGTGATCGCCGAGATGCGCGTGGACCCGAGGTCGGGCCAGACGACGCCCGAGCCCACAAGGCGGAAATGCGGCGCGACGATCAGCCGCTCGATCTGCTCGCCGGTGTCGTTCGACAGCGCGAACACGATCCAGTTCGGCCGGGCCCCTTCCTCACGCGCGCGCACCTCGATGCGGCGCACGATGCCGTCGGCGCCGGGGGCGGTGGCGACGAGCAGGCGGTCGCCGGCCGACGAATAGCTTTCGATCGCCTTGGTGAGGTCGACGACGCGCGCGTCGAGCGGGGTGCGCACGGCCTCGATCGCCTGCGCGGCCGGCGCGGCGAGAAGCGCGACAAGCGCGGCGAGCGCGAAGACGAGGCTCGCCGCGCAGCTTGCCCTGGCGCGCCTCACGGCCAGATGTCGCCGTCGTCGGTGCGGGCCGCGGCCGCCCCCCCGGGCTGGAGCGCCGGCTGCGGGTCGGATTCGAGCAGTCCGTACAGCAGATGGTCCTCCCACAGGCCGTTGATGCGCAGATAGGCGCGCGCATAGCCCTCGCGCGTGAAGCCGACGCGCTCCAGAAGGCGCGTCGAAGGGCCGTTGTGCGGCAGACATGAAGCCTCGACCCGATGCAGCCGCAGCGCGCCGAAGGCGAAGCCGACGACGGCGCGCACGGCTTTCGTCATGTAGCCGCGATTGGCGTAGGGCTCGCCGATCCAGTAGCCGAGCGTCGCCGCCTGCACCACGCCGCGCCGCACCTGGCCGAGGGTCAGGCCGCCAAGCAGGGCGTCGTCGTCGCGAAACACCAGAAAGGCGAAGGATTCGCTGCTTTCGAGCTCCTGCTGGTGGCGCCGCACGCGGCGCCTGAAGGCGGTCCGGGTCAGATCGTCGGAAGGCCAGGTCGGCTCCCACGGGACGAGGAAGCCGCGGCTCGCTTCGCGCAGGGCCGACCAGTCTTCATAGTCGCGCATTTCGGGCGGACGCAGATAGACGCCGTCGCCGCGCAGGAGCTGCGCGGTTTCGGTGTTGGCGCCGAGGCGGAAGAGAGCCATGTCCGGAAAGCCCCTGATTCTCAGCCGGCGCGCAGGCGTTCGGCCACGCGGTCGGGCGAATAGACCTTGGCCACCGGGCCGATGGCCGCGACCGTCGGCGCCGAGCGCAGCGCCCGCGCCCCGGCCGCCCTGATCTCGGCGATGGTCAGCGCGTCGATCGAGGCGACGATCTCCTCGCGCGACAGCACGCGGCCGAAGGCCATGGTCTGGCGCGCGATCTGCTCGCAGCGCTGCGACGGCGATTCGAGCGCGGCGAGCAGCGAAACCTTCATCTGGGCCCGGGCGCGGCGCGCCTCGGCCTCGGACAGGTCTTCGGCCGCCCTCGCGAGACAGTCGAGCGCGACGGGCGTCAGTTCGGGCACGTCGCGCGCGCCGGTCGCGGCGTAGAAGCCGAACAGGCCGGCGTCGGAATAGCCCCAGTGGAAGGCGTGGATCGAATAGGCGAGGCCGCGCGTCTCGCGCACCTCCTGGAACAGCCGCGAGGACATGCCGCCGCCGACCGCGTTGGCGAAGATCTGCAGCGCGTAGAAATCCGGGTCGTCATAGGCGAGGCCCTCAAAGCCGATGACGATATGCGCCTGTTCGAGGCGGCGCTTCACGCGCGCCTCGCCGCCGCGATAGACGGCCGCCGGCCCCCTGGCCGCCTTCTGCGGCGCGAGCTTGCCGAACAGGCGTTCGACGTCGGCGCAGATGCGGTCATGGTCGACGGCGCCGGCCGCGGCGACGACGGTCGCGGGGCTCGAATAATGACCTTCGAGATAGGCGCCGATGGCCTCGCGCCCAAAACTCGAGACGCGCTCGGGCGTGCCGAGGATCGGCCGGCCGATGGCTTGGCCCGGAAAGGCCGCGGCGCTGAACAGGTCGAAGACGAGATCGTCGGGCGTGTCCTCGACGGCGCCGATCTCCTGCAGGATCACGCCCTTTTCGCGTTCGAGCTCGACTTCGTCGAAGGCGCTCTCGGTCAGGATGTCGGCGAGGATGTCGAGCGCGAGCGGCGCGTCGACCGACAAGAGATGCGCGTAATAGGCTGTGTGCTCGGTCGAGGTCGCGGCGTTGAGGTCGCCGCCCGCCGCCTCGATCTCTTCGGCGATGGCCCGGGCGGAGCGGCGCCGCGTGCCCTTGAAGGCCATGTGTTCGAGAAGATGCGACAGGCCGTGCTCGTTCCTCGCCTCATGGCGCGAGCCGGCCGCGATCCACACGCCGAGCGAGGCGGTCTCGAGCCGCTCCATGGCGTCGGTGACGACGCGCAGGCCGGAGGGAAGGGTCGTGAGGCGCGCGCTCACGAGGCGGCCTTGCGGCCGACCCGGGCCGTCTCGCGGATGAAACGCTCGATCTCGCGCTGGTCGTTGGGCACGATCTCGAAGCGCTCGCCCGCCTCCATCAGCCCGTCGAGATGCGGCGGCAGCGCCGGGCGCAGGCCGATCGCGGCTTCGATCGCGTCGGGGAATTTGGCGGGGTGGGCGGTGCCGAGCGCGACGACCGGCGTCGCGGCGCCGCGCGCGAAAATCTCGCGCCGCGCCGCGGCGAGGCCGACGGCGCTGTGCGGATCGGCGACATATTCGCTTTCGCGCCAGAGGCGGGCGATTTCCGCCGTCGTCTCCGGCTCCGACACGCTGAAGGCGTCGAATTCGGCGCGCACCGCGTCGAGCGGGCCGGCGTCGAGCGAAAAGGCGCGCGCCTGCGCCAGCTGCGCCATCTTGAGGCGGATCGCGCCGGCGTCGCGGCCATGCGCCTCGAACAGCAGGCGCTCGAAATTGGACGAGACCTGAATGTCCATGGACGGCGACTGGGTGGCGAGCGAGGCGCCGATCTCGTAGCGGCCCGAGGCCAGCGCGCGAGGCAGGATGTCGTTGGCGTTCGAGGCGATGACGAGCCGCTCGACGGGCAGGCCCATGCGCTTGGCGATCCAGCCGGCGAAGATGTCGCCGAAATTGCCCGTCGGCGTGACGAAGCTGACGGGCCGCGCCGGCGCGCCGAGGACGACGGCGCTCGTGAAGTAATAGACCGTCTGGGCGAGAATGCGCGCCCAGTTGATGGAGTTGACGCCGCAGAGGCCAAGCTCGTCGCGCAGCGGGCGGTTGTTGAACAGGGCCTTGACCGCGCCCTGCGCGTCGTCGAAGGAGCCTTCGAGCGCGATGGCGTGGACGTTCGGCGCGCCGGTCGTCGTCATCTGCCGCCGCTGCACCTCCGACACCCGCTGATGCGGATAGAGAATGAACACGTCGACTTGCGCGAGGCCTGCGAAGGCCTCGATTGCGGCGGCGCCGGTGTCGCCCGAGGTCGCGCCGACGACGGTCGCGCGCTGGCCGCGCGCCTTCAGCGCATGATCGACGAGCCGGGCGAGCAGCTGCATCGCCAGATCCTTGAAGGCGAGCGTCGGCCCGTGGAAAAGTTCAAGCGCGAACAGGTTCGATTCGAGCTGGACGAGCGGCGCGACCGCCTTGTGGCGGAAGCCCGCATAGGCGTCCTCGATCATGGCCGCGAGCGCGTCCGGCTCGATCTCGCCGTCGACGAAGGGCGCAATGACCCGCTGCGCCGCCTGCGCATAGGACAGGCCGGCGAGGCCGGCGATCGCGGCGGCGTCGAAATGAGGGTAGGTTTCAGGCAGATAGAGCCCGCCGTCGGCGGCGAGCCCGTGCAGCAGCGTCTGCGTGAAGGAAAGCGGGGCAGCCTCGCCGCGGGTCGAGATGTATTTCAAGTCGAACGTCCAGAAAAGATGCGCGAAACCGGCGGCGCGACGCGGGGCGGGCCGGGCGCGCGGCCCGGGCCCGAAAGGCTAGCATAGTTCGCGGCGACGGGCAGCATTTGAGCCGAATGACCGACGCGGGCAAGCAAAAACAGGAGAATATGGCGCAATTGCGCGGAACCCGGACGCCTATCGACGGGGTTCGGCCCGGCTCCTCAGCGCAAAGGCCGCAAACACGCCGAGAAGCGCCAGCGCAAGGCCGAACCAGGTGAGGGCGTAGGAGAGTTGGTTGTTTGGAAAGGCGATCTCCGTCTCGCCGCCGGACGGGACGCCGGGCGCGGGCGCCGCCGCGCGGTCGGCGTCGACGATGAAGGGGGCGACGCGCGCGAGCCCGAAGCGCGCCGCGACGGGCGCCGGATCGCGGCTGTAGAAGTCGCCTTTCGCGGGGGCGTCCGCCGGCGTGAACGGATTGCGGGCCTCGGGCGCGCGCATCAGGCCGACGATCGGCGCGGGCCCGGCCGGCGCGGGCTCGGGGCGCGTCGCCGGATCCTTGAGCGCGGCCGGCACGAAGCCGCGATTGACGATCACGACGGCGCCGGAGGCGAGCCGCGCCGGCACGAGCGACAGATAGCCCGGCTGGCGCAGCGGGCCGCCCGCCGGCCGGAACGCCAGCGCCTCGCGGCCGGGCTCCAGCGTCGCGGCGAAGCGCACATGGCGATATTCGTAGGAGGGCGGATCGAGGCTCGCCCACTCGGCTTCGGGCGGCAGGGGCTGCGGCGGCGCGCCGGCGCGCGCCGTGATCTGCGCGATCAGCGCCTCTTTCCAGGCGAGCCGTTTCAATTGCCAGACGCCGAGCGAGGTCAGGATCGCGACGCCGGCGAGCGTCGCCAGCGCGGGCCGGAAAAGCCCGCGCCGCGGGCGCTCCCGCACGGCGGCGGGCGAGGGCGTCATGGCTCGAGCCGCCCCTGTTCCGCCCTGGTGCGATATTGCTGGGCGATGAGGAGCCCCTTGGCCGGACGCAGCAGGCCGAGGCACACGACGAGCGTCAGCGGCATGAACACGGCGAGATGGACCCAGAACGGCGGCTCATAGGCGAGCTCGACCCACAGCGCCGCGCCAAGCACCAGAAAGCCCGCGATCAGGCAAACGAAGACGGCCGGCCCGTCCGCCGCATCGGCGAATTTGTAATCGAGGCCGCAGGCGGAGCAGCGCGGCGCGAGTTCGAGGAGGCCGGAAAACAGCGGGCCCTCGCCGCAGCGCGGACACCGGCCCCTGAGGCCGGCGGCGAGCACGGACGGCGGGCGATGGGCTTGCGCGTCGAAAGGTTCGGTCATGGCGTCCTGCGGGCCTGGCCCTGCTCGTGCTCGTCGTCTTGCGGCGTTGGGCCGGACGCCGTCGGGCCGGGCGGTCGACGCGCGGCGACGCGGCGGTTCTACAGCAAGACGGCCGCCGGCGCAGCCGTTCCGGCGCCGGCCGCGCGGGGCCGGAGTCAACCCGCAGGGCCAGCTTCAGGCAAGGCCCGTCGGCGAACCTGCGTCGAGCGGGCGCTTGCGGCACGGCGAATCGGGCGATAGTTTGTCGCGCAGCTGTTTCATATATCTCGTCTGCCGCTCGCGGTCATGGCGTCGCGGCCCTGCGCGGGCCACGGTCCCGAATCAGTCTCGCCCGGGCGGCGCGCCAAAGTTGCGTCAAGCAACCCTCGCCACTGTTCGTCGCCATTTGTTTGCGTCGGCTCCGTACCGATCTTACAGTACGGGCGCTTAACTCGATCAAATTTTGTTTTTTTTGAGGCGACAAGTTCATTCAAAAGCCGCGTAGAGGCCCACTATAATAGTAACAAGGGTTCTTTAGCCTCGATCGTGTCGCGCCGCGTCACAGATCGACTGAAATTTTTGTGGCTCGACTGTGCGGGCCGACGCCGTGATGGAGCGATTTCGAATGCCGGATTCCGCTTGCGCGTCTGAAATCGGTTTTGGACGATATGCGCGCGGGCGCAGCGTCGGCGCCTGCTTCAGGGCGGCGGCGCAGGCCTTCGCCGACCGGCCGGCCGTTCTGTCCGACGCGCGGGGGCCGATGAGCTTCGCCGAGCTCGACCGGCGCTCCGACGCCTGCGCGCGCGCGCTCGCTGCGGCCGGCGTGCGGCCGGGCGACGTCGTGGCGCTGTTCATGCCGCGCTCTCCCGAGGCGATCGTGGCCATGCTCGGCGCGCTCAAGGCGGGGGCGGCCTTCGCGCCGCTCGATCCAGCCTATCCCGCCGAGCATCTGGCCTTCATCGCGGCCGACGCCGCGCCGGCGGCCGTCCTCGTCCGCCCGCAGGACGCGGGGCCGGATTTCGCCGCGCCGCGCCTCGCCGTCGACGCCGCCGCCCCGTTCGAGGACGGGCCGGCGCCGGAGCCTCGGCCGCAGGGCGAGGATCCCTGCTATGTGATGTACACCTCCGGCACCACCGGCCGGCCGAAGGGCGTCGTCGTGCCCCATCGCGGCGTGACGCGGCTCGCCTTCAACAGCTTCGCCGATCTCGGGCCGGGCGACGTCGTGATGCAGTTCGCGCCGCTCGCCTTCGACGCCTCGACCTTCGAGATCTGGTGCGCGCTCCTGAACGGCGCGGCGGTGGCGATCGTCGCCGAGGAGCATCCGGGCTTTTCCGAGCTTGGCGCGGCGATCGCCCGCCATGGCGTCACCGTCGCCTGGCTCACGGCGAGCCTGTTCCACGCGGTGGTCGACCGCCAGGTCGAGATCCTGAAGCCGCTGCGGCTGCTGCTCGCCGGCGGCGACGTGCTCTCGCCGCGCCATCTGCGCCGCGCGTTCGACGCGCTGCCTTCATGCCGCATCGTCAACGGCTACGGGCCGACCGAGAACACCACCTTCACCTGCTGCCACGAGATTGCGCGCGACCTCGACCCGAACGCGCCGGTTCCGATCGGCAGGGCGATCGACCACAGCCTGGTCTATGTGCTCGATCCCGCGCTGAAGCCTGTCCCTGACGGCGAGACCGGCGAGCTGTTCGCCGGCGGGGAGGGGGTCGCGCTCCGCTATCTCAACCGGCCCGAGCTCACGGCGGAGAAATTTCTCGCCGATCCCTTCTGCGGCGAGGACGGCCGGCTCATGTATCGCACGGGCGATCTCGTGCGGCGACGCCCCGACGGCGTGGTCGAGTTCCTCGGCCGCGTCGACCGCCAGGTGAAGATCCGCGGCAAGCGCGTCGAGGTCGACGAGGTCGAGGCCCTGCTGCGCCGCCTGCCGGGCGTCGCCGACGCCTGCGCCGTGGTGCGCGAGCGCACAGACGGAGAGCGCCAGATCGTCGGATATGTGACCGGCCGGGACGGCGCGGCCCTCGACGCGCCGGCGCTGCGCCGAACGATGCTCGAAATCTCGCCGGACTTCCTCGTTCCCGCGATCCTCATGGCCCTGCCCGAACTGCCGCGCACGCCGAACGGCAAGGTCGACCGCGCCGCCCTGCCGCAGGCCGCGGCCCCCGAGCCGCCGGGGCAAGGCGCGGCGCCGCCCGCGCAAGGTTCGGGCGATAGCTTTGAAAGACGGGTCGCCGACGTCTGGGCGCGCGTCCTCAGGGCGCCGCCGTCGAGCCTCGACGCGAATTTCTTCGACCTTGGCGGCGCTTCGCTCGACGTCATGGCCATGCAGGAGGAGATCCGGAAAGCCTTTGCGATCGACGCGCCGATGACCGACCTGTTTCAGCACACGACCGTGAGGTCGCTCGCGGCGCATCTGCGCCGCCTCGCGACGCCTGACGAGCCTTCCGGCTCGGACCAGACGGCGCTCGATGATCTTTCCGTCCGCAAGGCCCGTCAGGCAGAGGCGCTGAAGCGCGCCGCCCGTCGCCGCGCCGCGCCGGCCTGAGGCTGTTTATGACCCAGACTTTTGATGAACCGGAGCTCTCCGGGGTCGCAATCATCGGCGTCGCGGCGCGTTATCCCGGCGCCGCGGACGTCGGCGAATTCTGGCGCAACCTGCGCGCCGGCGTCGAGTCGATCAGCCGGTTCTCGCCCGGCGACCTCGAGGACGCCTTCGACGCCGCGACGCGAGCCGATCCCGCCTATGTGCCCGCGCGCTCGATCCTCGAGGGCGTCGAAAATTTCGACGCCGGCTTCTTCGCCATGCATGCGCGCGAGGCGGAGCTGACCGATCCGCAGCATCGCGTGCTGCTCGAATGCGCCTGGAACGCGCTCGAGGACGCGGGCTACGATCCCGCGGCCTATCCGGGCGCGGTCGGCGTCTTCGCCGGCTGCTCCATGAGCACCTATTTCCTGCGCAACGTGCTGCGGGACCGCGCCGCGGTCGAGCGCTTCACGAGCGACTATCAGGTCGGCAGCTATCCCGAGCTGATCGGCGCCCTGCCGGACGTGTTCGCCACGCGGCTGTCCTACAAGCTCGGCCTGCGCGGCCCGGCGATGACGGTCCAGACGGCCTGCTCCACCTCGCTCGTCGCCATCGCCGAGGCGTGCAAGAGCCTTCTCCTGTTTGAATCCGACATGGCGCTCGCGGGCGGCGTGTCGATCACCTTCCCCCAGAAGCGCGGCTATCTCGCGGTCGAAGGCGCCATGGTCTCGCCGACCGGCCATGTCCGCACCTTCGACGCCAAGGCGGACGGCACGGTGTTCGGCAGCGGCGCGGGCCTTGTGCTCCTGAAGCGCGTCGAGGACGCCGTCGCCGACGGCGACCATATCTACGCCGTGATCCGCGGCGCGGCGCTCAACAACGACGGCGCGCAGCGCGCCGGCTTCACCGCGCCGAGCGCCGAGGGACAATGGCGGGCGATCGCCGCGGCGCTCGCCAGCGCCGAGGTCGACGCGCGCTCGATCTCCTATGTCGAATGTCACGGCACGGCGACGCCGCTCGGCGACCCGATCGAGGTCGCCGGGCTGACGCGCGCCTTCCGCGCGTCGACGCAGGACGAAGGCTTTTGCGCGCTCGGCTCGGTCAAGCCGAACATCGGCCACACCGACGCGGCGGCGGGCGTCGCCGGCGTCATCAAGACCGCGCTCGCGCTCAAGGAGAAGCAGCTTCCGGGGCTGCTCCATTACGAATCACCCAATCCGCACATCGCCTTCGCAGGCGGGCCGTTCTATGTGAACCGCGCGTGGCGCGACTGGCCGGCGGGCGAGACCCCGCGCCGCGCCGGCGTCAGCGCCTTCGGCGTCGGCGGCACCAACGCCCACGCCGTGCTCGAGGAGGCGCCGGCGCTCATCTCCGGCCCGTCGCTGCGCCCGGCGCAGACCTTCGTGCTGTCGGCGCGCAGCGCCCCGGCGCTGGCGGCGGCGCGCGAAAATCTCGCCGCCCATCTCGAAGCAAACCCCGACGTGCCGCTCGCCGACGCCGCCTTTACGCTGGCGCGCGGCCGGCGCGCCTTTTCGCACCGGGCGGCGCTCGCCGCGACCGACGGCGCCGCGGCCGCGGCCGCGCTGCGCTCGGGGCAGGGGCTCGTCTTCGGCGAGCCGAAGGGGCCGCGCTCCATCGTCTTCATGTTTCCGGGCCAGGGCGCGCAATATCCCGGCATGGGGGAGGGGCTTTTCCGCAGCGAGCCGGCGTTCCGCGACAGCATGCGCGAAAGCGCGGAAATCCTGCGGCCGATCCTCGACGCCGATCTCTGCGCCCTGCTTTACGGGGCGGACCATGAGCGGCTCGACGCGGCCGCGCTTCAGGCCACGCAATACGCCCAGCCGGCGCTGTTTTCGGTCGGCTACGCGCTCGCCACGCTGTGGCGCGGGTTTGGCGTCACGCCCGCCTACATGATCGGCCACAGCATCGGCGAATTCGTCGGCGCCTGCCTCGCCGGCGTGTTCTCGCATGAAGACGCGCTGCGGCTCATCGCCGAACGCGGCCGGCTGATGCAGGAGATGCCGAAGGGCTCCATGACCGCCGTGCGCCTGCCCGAGGCGGAGCTTGCGCCTCATCTTGGCGGCGACCTCGCGCTCGCCGCGGTCAACGGCCCGAAGCTCTGCGTCGCCGCCGGGCCAGACGCCGCCGTCGCGGCCCTCGAGGAGACGCTCGCCGCGCGCGGCGTGATGACGCGCCGGCTGCACACCTCCCACGCTTTTCATTCGCCGATGATGGAGCCGGCCGCGGCCGCCCTGCGCGAGGTCGCGGCCGGGCTCCGCCTGTCCGCGCCGACCCTGCCGGTGATCTCCTCGACGACCGGCGGCTGGCTCACGCCGGAGCTTGCGGCTTCGCCGGATTACTGGGCCGCGCATTGCCGCGAGCCGGTGCGCTTTCTCGCCGGACTCGAAACCCTGCTGCGCGAGGCCGAGGCTCCGCTCCTGATCGAGGCGGGCCCGGGCCAGACGCTGTCGACGCTCGCCCGCCAGAGCGGCGCGGGCGCCTCGTCCGACGCGGTCGTCGCCTGCCTGCCCGACGCGGCGCGCGAGACGCCGGACGCCGTGGTCCTCGCCCGCGCGGCGGGGCAGCTCTGGTGCGCGGGCGCGCCGCTCGACTGGCGCGCCGTCTACGCCGCGGAATCGCGCCGACGCGTGTCATTGCCGACCTATCCGTTCGAACGCGTCCGCCATTGGCTCGACGCGCCGCCGCTCCCACATTCAGGAGAGCAGGCGCCGCCTGCGGCTCCTTTCTCCGCGCCCGCGCCGCAGCCCATGACGCTCATTCCGCATGAAAGCTCTTCGATGACTTCTTCCATGACGACCCCCGCGATCGCGACGCCCGCCGCAGGAGCCAAAGACGCCATCCGCGCGAAAGTCGTCGAACTGTTCGAAGATCTTTCCGGCGAATCCCTCTCCGACGCGCCCCAGGACGCGACCTTCCTTGAACTCGGCTTCGACTCGCTCCTGCTGAGCCAGGCGACGCAGAGCCTGCAGCGCGACTTCAAGGCCAGGCTCACCTTCCGCCAACTCATGGGCGAACTCTCCACCATCGCAGCGCTGGTCGATCACATCGACGCCGTCCTCCCGCCCGAGGCGCGCGCGGCCTTCGCGCCGCCCGCGCCCGCCGTGGCCCCCGTTCCGGCGGCCGTCGCCGCGCCGCAGGCCTTTGCCGCCGGGGCGCCGGCCCAGGTCTTCGCCGCGCCGATGTTCGCCGCGTCCGCGGCGGCGGACGGCGGCGTGCAGCAGATCATCCGCGACCAGCTCGAAGCGATGAGCCGGCTCATGGCGCAGCAACTCGCGGCGCTCGGCGGCGCGTCCGTCCCCTTGTCGGCCCAGCCCCAGCCCGCTCCGGCGCCCGCTTCCGCCTTGTCCGCCCCTGCGGCGCCGGCTCATGCCCTGCCTGCGGCGCCGGCTCCGGCCGTGCCTGCGGCGCCCGCCGCGGCCGATGAGCCGAAGTCGCGCTTCGAGCTTCTCGCCGCCGCGCGTTCGGCGCCCGCCGCCGCAATGACCGAAATCCAGGAGCGCGCGCTCGCCGCCCTGACCGAGCGCTTCAACGCGCGCTCGCCGACCTCGAAGGACATGACCGGGCGCTATCGCCAGGTGCTCGCCGATCCGCGCGCGGCGGCAGGCTTCAGGCCCGAATGGAAAGATCTCGTCTATCCGGTGGTGAGCGACCGCGCGCAGGGCTCGCGCATCTACGATCTCGACGGCAACGACTACCTCGACCTCGTCAACGGCTATGGCCAGACCTTCTTCGGCCATGCCGCTCCCTTCGTCGTCGAAGCCGTGGCCGAGCAGCTGAAGAAGGGCTTCGCCATCGGCCCACAGTCGGCGCTGGCCGGCAAGGTCGCCACGCTCTTCTCGGAAATGACCGGCAATGAGCGCGTGACCTTCTGCAACACCGGCTCCGAGGCGGTGATGGCGGCGATGCGCATCGCCCGCACCGTCACCGCGCGCGAAACGGTGGTGATGTTCACGGGCGACTATCACGGCCAGTTCGACGAGGTGCTGGTCAAGGGCACGTTGCGCGGCGGCGTCGCCAAATCCATGCCGGCGGCCGCCGGCATCCCGGGCGATTCAGTCGAGAACATGGTGGTGCTGCCCTATGGGACGCCGGACTCGCTCGCCTGGATCAAGGCGCACGCCGAAGACATCGCCGCCGTGCTGGTCGAGCCTGTGCAGAGCCGCCATCCTGCGCTGCGGCCGGTCGAGTTCCTGAAGGAGCTGCGCGCCGTCACCGAGGCCTCGGGGACCGCGCTCGTCTTCGACGAGGTGGTGACGGGCTTCCGCATGCATCCCGGGGGCATGCAGCATCTGTTTGGCGTCCGCGCCGACCTCGCGACCTACGGCAAGGTGGTCGGCGGCGGCCTTCCGGTCGGCATCCTCGCCGGCAAGGCCCGCTTCATGGACGCGCTCGACGGCGGCCAGTGGAGCTACGGCGACGACTCCTACCCCGAAGCGGCGATGACCTTCTTCGCAGGCACCTTCGTGCGCCATCCGCTGGTCATGGCGGCGGTGTGGGCCGTGCTGAACCACATCAAGGAGAAGGGCCCCGAGCTTCAGGAGGCCGTCGCCGCGCGCACGGCGGGGCTCGTCTCCCGCCTCAACGCCTTCCTGCGCAAGCGCGGCCTCGACGTCGAGATCGAGACCTACGGCAGCCTGTTCTTCTTCGATCTCGGCAAGCTCTCGCGCTACGCCAGCCTGTTCTATCCGCACATGCTGGAGCGCGGCGTCTACATCCAGGAGCATTATCCCTGCTTCCTGACGACGGCCCATTCCGACGCCGACGTCGAGGCGATCGCGACCGCCTTCGAGGATAGCGTCGTCGCCATGCAGAAGGCCGAGTTCCTGCCGGCGCCCGCGGGCATGGGGCCTGAGCCCGAGCGCGACGGGCCGCTGACGGAGGCGCAGACCGAGATCTGGCTTTCGGCCCAGCTTTCCGACGAAGCTTCCTGCGCCTTCAACGAATCCATGACGCTGCGGCTCAAGGGAACGCTCGACCGCGCCGCGCTCGAGGACGCGCTCAACAAGGTGATCGCGCGGCATGACGCCCTGCGCGCGGTCTTTACGCCCGACGGGCTGCGCATGCATGTCGAGCCCGAGCTTGGCCTTGCGCTCGACGTCGAGGATTTTTCGCGGGGCTCGCTCGACGAAGCCGAGGCGTCGTGGGGCGCTCTGCTCGCCGAGGACGCCCGCACGCCCTTCGACCTCGTGCGCGGGCCGGCGATCCGCGTGCGGCTCGGCCGGCTCGCGCCCGACCTGCACGCGCTCATGGTCACGGCGCATCACATCGTCTGCGACGGCTGGTCCTTCAACGTCATCATCGGCGAACTGACGGCGCTCTATGAAGAAGCCGTGTCCGGCACGCCGGCGGACCTTGCGGCGCCGCTTTCTTTCCTGCGCTACGGCGCCGAGGAGCGCGCCCGCCACAAGCGCGAGGGCGCGGCCATCGACGCCTTCTGGCTGCCGCAGTTCACGCCGCCGCCGGCCGCCCTCGATCTGCCGACCGACCGTCCGCGTCCGGCGCAGAAGACTTTCGCCGGCGCGACCCTCACCCGCGTCGTCGACGCCGAGCCGACGCAGCGCTTCCGCAAGGCCATGGCCAAGCAGGGCTGCACCCTGTTCGCCGCGCTGCTCGCCGCCTATGAGGTTCTGCTCGCGCGGCTCGCGGGCCAGAACGAGGTCGTCGTCGGCATCCCCGCCGCCGGGCAGCAGCTTGTCGAGAGCGAGGGCGCGCTCGTCGGCCATTGCGTCAACTTCCTGCCGCTGCGCGCGCGCTGGGACGACGAAGCGGCCATGACGCAGGAGCTCGCGGCCGCGCGCCAGCGCGTGCTCGCGGCGCAGGAGCACCAGAGCTTCACGCTCGGCACGCTGGTGCGCAAGATGGACCGGCCGCTCGAGGCCGGCCGCCGTCCGCTCGTCGAAGTGCAGTTCAATCTGGAGCGGCTCGGCGACAGGATCAGCCTGACGGGGCTCGAGGTCGAGGCGCGCTCAAATCCCAAGGCGGCGGTGATCTTCGACCTGTTCTTCAACGTCACGGAGCAGGACGGCGGCCTCAGGATCGACTGCGACTACAACAGCGACCTGTTCGACGAGGCGACGATCGATCGCTGGATCGGCCATTACCGCACGCTTATCGACGCCGTCGCGGCCGATCCGGCGCAGAAGATTTCGGCCCTGCCGCTGCTGTCGCCGGCCGAGCGGGAGTGGCTCGTCCACGGCCTCAACGACACGGCCGAGCCGGGCCTTGACCTGCGCCCGGTGCATGAGCTGATCGCCGCCCAGGCGGCGCGCACGCCCGACGCCGTCGCCGTGCGCTGCGCCGACCGGGCGCTCTCCTATCGCGAGCTCGACGAAAAGGCGAACCGGCTCGCCCATCACCTGCTTGGCGTCGTCGGCGACGCCAATGCGCGCATCGGCGTCGCGACGGAGCGCTCGCTTGACATGGTCGTCGCGCTGCTCGCGGCGATGAAGACCGGCTGCGCCTATGTGCCGCTCGACCCGGGCCATCCGGCCGCGCGGCTGCGGCTCGTGCTCGAGAACGCCGACGTCTCGGCCATCGTCTGCGACGACAACGCCTTCATGTCGGCCATGTCGCATGGCGCCCACGTGGTCAGGCTCGACGCCGACGCGGCGGCGATCGCCGCCGCTCCGGCGACCGCGCCCGCCGCGCCCGCCGACGCCGCACGGCCCTGCTATGTGATCTTCACCTCGGGCTCGACCGGCGTGCCGAAGGGCGTCGAGATCGCGCACCGCTCCGTCTCGAACCTCCTGTGGTCGATCGCGCGCAAGATCGAGGCCGGCCCGCGCGACGTGCTCGTCGCCGCCACGACGATCTCCTTCGACATCGCCGCGCTCGAGCTCTTTATGCCGCTCGTCACGGGCGGGACGGTGGTCATCGCGAGCCGCGACGACGTGCGCGGCGGCTTCGGCCTCGCGGCGATGGTTGAAAAGCCCGAGACGACGATCGTGCAGGCGACGCCCTCGCTCTGGCGCATGCTGACCGAAGCCGGCTTCTCGCCGCGTCCGGGCCTCCGGATGCTGTGCGGCGGCGAGGCGCTCCCGCGCGACCTCGCCGAAACCCTTATGCGGAACGGCGGCGAGCTCTGGAACGTCTACGGCCCGACCGAGACCACGATCTGGTCCTCGATCGGGCGCGTGCGGCCCGGGCCGATCACGATCGGCGAACCCGTCGCCAATACCCAGCTCCATGTGCTCGACCGGAACCGCCGGCTTGCGCCGATCGGCGTCGGGGGCGAGCTTTTCATCGGCGGGCTCGGTCTCGCGATCGGCTATTTCCGCCGGCCGGAGCTCGACGTGGCGGCCTTCGTCGACGTCTCGCCCGACGGCGGCGCGCCGCAGCGGCTCTATCGCACGGGCGATCTCGCGCGGCGCCTGCCGGACGGCGGGATCGAGGTGCTCGGCCGCGCCGACGCCCAGGTGAAGCTGCGCGGCTTCCGCATCGAGCTCGAGGAGATCGAGGCGGTCATGCGCGGCTGCCCCGGCGTCGCGGCCTGCGCGACGGCGATCCGCACGCAAGGGCAGGGAACGCCGCGGCTCGTCGGCTATTACGTCGCCGCCTCGGCCTTGCCGGCGCCGGAGCTTTCCGGCTTCGCGGCGCAGCGCCTGCCGGACTACATGGTCCCCGCCGTGTGGATGCGGCTCGACGCCCTGCCGTTCACGCCGAACGGCAAGCTCGACCGCAAGGCCCTGCCGACGCCGGAGCTCGGCGCGGCCGAGGACAAGCGCGTCGTCGCCGCGCCGCGGACGGAGCTTGAGCAGAAGCTCGTCGACATCTGGCGAGAAGTGCTGCAAATCAACGAGATCGGCGTCGACGACAATCTTTTCGCGCTGGGCGCGGATTCAATCCATCTGTTCCGCATCGCCGCGCGGATGATGGCGCAAAATCTGGGACTCGAGGCGCGCCATCTGATGCGCTTCCCCACCATCGCCGAACTGGCCGCCGCCGCGGAGGCGGGAGCTGGCGAGGCCGACCGGCGGCCGGCCCGGGATCAGGCGCCCTCCCTGAGCAGCTTCAGGCGCGGCGCGCAGCTTAAGGGAACTTCTGCGTGACGATACAGGCGAATGATCTTGGTCTGGGGCCCGTCGAGCCGGAGGACGTTCAGGATGACGCGCTGATTTTCCCCTGCTCGGCGTCGCAGAACCGTTGCTGGTTCATCAACGCGCTCAATCCCGGCAATCCGGCGCTCAACGTCGCGCTGCGCTGGGAGGCGGAAGGCCGGCTTTCGCCGTCCGTGACGGAGCAGGCCTTCCAGCAGATCGTCGACCGGCACGAAGTCCTGCGCTCGCGCTTCTTCGAGCACCGCGGGGAGGCGATGCAGGAGGCGTCGCCGGCGCTCGATTTCAAGCTTTCCGTCGTCGATCTGTCGATGCTGCCCGCGTCGGAGCAGGAGATCGAGGCGCTGCGGCTCGGCGAGCTCGAGGCCCACGCCTCCTTCGATCTTTCGCAGGCGCCGCCGATCCGCGTGACCTATCTGAAGATGTCGGGCGAACGCGCCATCCTGCTCGTCACCGTGCATCAGATCGCCTTCGACGGCTGGTCGATCCGCATTCTCGCCCATGAGTTCGGCGAGATCGCCGAGGCGATCAACGCCCGCCGCCCGCACGCGCTGCCGCCGCCGCCGCTGCAATATGGCGACTATTGCCGCTGGCAGAAAGCCTATCTCGCCTCCGGCGCCTTCGAGGAGGAGATCGCCTATTGGTCCGAGCGGCTTGGCGACGCGCCCTATTTCGAGGTGCCGTCCGACCACGAAAAGCCGGCGCGACCGACCTACAAGGGCGTCATCATCGCCAAAACGCTGCCGCCCGAGCTCGGCGACGGGCTCGAGGCCGCGGCGCGGCGCTTCAACGTGACCCTGTTCAGCCTCGGCTGCGCCATGCTCGGCGCGGCGCTGCACCGCTTCACCGATGAAAACGACGTCATTTTCGGGACCCAGATCGCCGGGCGCGACGATCCGGAGCTCGAAAATCTGATCGGCATGTTCATCAACAATCTGGTCATGCGCTTCGACGCGTCGGGCGATCCGACCTTTTCGGAGTTTCTGCGCCGCGCCAATGAGGCGACGCAGGGCGCGCTGATCAACAGGCGCATGCCGTTCGACAAGCTCGTCGAAACGCTCAACCCGCCGCGCGACCCGTCCCGCACGCCGCTGATTTCGGTCAATTTCACCGTGCTGCGCGACGTGATGGACCATAAATCCTATGGCGACTTCACGCTGCATGGCCGGCCGTCGCTTTCGGCCGGCTCGCTTTACGACCTCATTTTCTTCATGGTTCACTGGCCGGACGGCTGGCGCATGGCCATGGAGTACAACCCCGACCTGTTCGAGGCCGAGACCGCCGAAAACCTGCTCGGCTTCCTGATCGACACATTTGAATTCGGCCTGCGCAGCCCGGAGGCGAAGCTTTCGGGGCTCGCCCCGCCGCCGCGCGGAAATTTCGAGGCGCTCGCCCGGCGCGCCGCGCTGCGCGACCTTGAGCGCATGCTCGAGGCCCAGCCCAGCGTCGCCGAGGCCGCGGTCGTGCAGCCTGTCGAGCGGGCGCGGCCTTACGCGTTCGTCGCGCCGCAGCCCGGCCTGCGCACGCCGCTCGAGGCGCTGCCGGGGCGGCTCGCGGAGGCGCTCGACGCCGCGTCGCCGCAAGGCGCGCCGCGCCCCGACGGAATCAGCGTTCTGGTTTCGCTGCCCAAAACGCGTCACGGCGCGATCGACCGCAGCCGTTTGCCGCCGCCGCCGCCGGAACGGTCCGACAGGACTCCCGCCCTGACCGGCGCCCCCGCTTCAGGCCCGACGGCGACCGAAAAGCGGCTTGCGGCCGTCTGGCGCGAGCTGCTTCAGGTCGAGACCGTCGAACCGCAGTCGAATTTCTTCGAGCTCGGCGGCCATTCGCTTCTCAGCATCCGGCTCATGGCGCGGGTCGCGGCTGAATTCGGCGTCAAGCTCGATCCGCTCACGCTGTTCGAGGCGCCGACGCTGCGCGCCTTCGCGGCGCGGCTGCCGGACGGCGAGGCTCCGGCGGCGGTCGAGGAGGACGACAAGAGCTGGCTCGCGCGCATCCAGCCGCGCGGCGACAAGACGCCGATCATCTCGATCAACAATTCGATGCTCTATTACACGCTGGCGCAGAAGCTCGGTCCGGACCGGCCCTTCGTCGGCATTTCGCTCGTCGTTCCTCCGGGCGACGAACCGCCGCCGGATCGCTCGATGAGCGAGATCGCGGCCGACTATGTCCGCCGCATCAAGGAGGCGCAGCCGCACGGCCCCTATGTTCTGTTCGGTCTCTGCATCGGCGGCGCGCTGGCCTATGAATGCGCGCAGCAGCTTTCCGCCGAAGGCGAAGAGACGCCGCTGCTGATCCTCGCCGATCTGTGGGTGCCGGGCTATCTCGCCTCCTACCCGCTGCATCGCAAGATTCTCTACCAGCTCAACTACCGGGCGCGACAGCTCGCGCATCGCGTCAGTCTCGTGCTGAGCGGCAAGTCGAGCTTCGCCGAGGTGCTGTCGAGCTTCACCCTGGTGCGCAAGACCCGCATCCTCGATTTCGCGGTTTCGCTCGGGCTCGTCGACGGATCGAAGCTCGCGCGCAAGGTCATCGGGCGAAAGGAATGGATGTTCCTGATGTCGCTCGAGCATGCGCGCGACGCCTACAAGATCAAGCCGATCGGCGCCGACGTCGTGATCCTGAACAGCGAAGAGATCGTCACCACTTTCGCCGATCCCAAACTCGGCTGGGGACCGCTCGTCAAGGGACGTCTCAGCATCTTCAACCTGCCCGGCTGGCATGACGAAATGTTCCACGAAAAAGGCGCGGAGGCGGCCGCCCGGCATCTGCGTCCCCTGCTCGAGGAGATCGACCGCAATCGAACGACGAAAGCGCTCACGAACGCGCGATCGTCGGCGAGCGTCTGACGCGGCTTTGCAACGCCGGAGGCCTTCGCATGGTCAGGCTGTTTGACCTGCGCTTCGACCAGTTCATGGGGCGATATGGCTTTCTCGTCGGGGCCGCGCTCGTGCTGGCGGCAGGCGTGGGACTCCTGATCGTCGGACGGTCCGCGCGCACGCCCGCCGCTCTCGCCTTATGCGTCCTTGGCGTGGTCGGCGGCGCATTCGCCGTCCAGGCCGTCCCGCGTTTCGCCCATGCGGCGCAGCGCGCGGCCTTTGCGCCGCCGCCTCGCGCGCCGACGGGGCCTTACGCCGTCGTCGAGGCGAATCTGATCCTGCCGCCGGCCGGATCCGGCGCCTCGCCGATCCGCGCGCTGGTTTTCGCGCCGGCCGCGCCGGGACAGAAGGCGCCGGGCTCCTGCGCGGCGCTTTCTGGCCTGCGCCTGCCTGACGCTGCGGGGCAGGCGGCGCCCGAAACATCGTCGCGGCCCGCGTGGCCGCTTCTGCTGTTCGCGCCGGGGCTTGAGGGCGGCGCGCGCGAAATGGCGTCGATCGCGGCCGAGCTCGCGAGCCGCGGCTTCTTCATCGTCGCGCTTGACGACCCGCTGTCGCAGACGCCGCCGCCGCGTCCGACCTTCTTTGATTTCTCATCCGACGAGGCTTTCGCCGCGACGCTGCGGCGCTCGGAGGCGAAAGCGCAGGCCGACGCGCGGCGGGCGCTCGACGCGCTCGACCGGCTGCGAGCCTGCGCCGGCGCGGCTTTTTCCAGAAGCGTCGATTTCAACCGCGTCGGCTTTTTCGGCTTCTCCTTTGGAGGCGGCGTGGCGGCGACGGCGGCCTCGCTCGATCCGCGCGTCGTCGCCGCCGCCAATATCGACGGCTGGGTGTTTGGCGAAGCGGAGACGCGTCTCGACAAACCCTATCTCGCGCTGTTCAGCGACGAGCCGCTTCCAACGCGCGAGGCGCTGAAGTCCGAAGATCCGGCGCGGCGCAACTATGCGCGCCAGCAGCGCGATTTCGTCGCCGCGCAGGCGAGGCTGTTCGAGGACGAGGGGAAATTCGGCTTCCAGCTGCGCAACACGGCGCATGGCGATTTCACCGACGCCGCCTTTGCGCGCACGGGCCGGCCGGACCGCTGGGTTTTCGTCGACCCGGACGAGGTCCATGGCGTCGCCGCCGATTATCTCGCGGCCTTCTTCGGCGCCTATCTGCGCGGCGAGGCCGGCGAACTGTTGCGCGCCGCGCCGCCGCCCGCCCGTGGCGTCATCGCGCTCAAGGGCCGACGCGGCTGGGCGGAGGGCGACGAGCCCGTTCCGGTCCGCTCCTGGTTCGGTCTCGACTGAGAACGGCTGGCCCACGCTTCCCGGTCCCGGCGGCTTCCGGTTGCGACGTTGCGACCTTCACAACGACGAAAAAAGGCGGCCCGGACGGCCGCCTTGTCTTTCCTGAGCGTTTTCCTGAAAAAGACCGAAGCGCCGCCGGTCAATGGCCATGGGCGATGGGCGCGCCCCAGCTGCTCCAGATGTAGATCGTCGCGAACAGGAACAGCCAGACCACGTCGACGAAGTGCCAGTACCAGGCGGCGAATTCGAGCCCGAGGTGGTGGCGCAGCGTCAACTGGCCCATCAGGGCGCGCAGCAGGCATACGGCGAGGAAGATGGTGCCGACGATCACATGGAATCCGTGGAAGCCGGTCGCCATGAAGAAGGTCGCGCCGAAGATCGAGCCTTTGAACGCGAAAGGCGCGTGGACATATTCATAGGCCTGCACGGCGGTGAAGATCACGCCGAGCGCGATGGTCAGCGCGAGGCCGATCTTGAGGCCCTTGCGGTCGCCGGTCAGGAGCGCGTGATGCGCCCAGGTGACGGTGGTGCCGGAGGTCAGCAGGATCAGCGTGTTGAGCAGCGGCAGATGCCAGGGGTCGATGACCTCGATCCCCTTCGGCGGCCATTGCCCGCCGAGCGCCTGCGCGCGCAGATATTCCTGCGGATGGTTCGGAAACAGGCTCGAGTCGAAGAAGGCCCAGAACCAGGCCACGAAGAACATCACCTCGGAGGCGATGAACAGGATCATGCCATAGCGCAGGCCGAGCTGCACGATGGGCGTGTGAAAACCCTCGCGCGATTCTTTCACCACGTCGACCCACCACGCGGCGGCGATGAAGACGACGGCGATGAGGCTCGCGCCGAACACGAACTTGCCGGGCTTCAGCGGGCCGAAGGCGAGGTCTTTCATCCAGAAGATCGCGCCGACCGCAAGGAACAGGACCGCGACTGAAACGAGCAGGGGCCATGGGCTCGGCGGCACCAAATGATAGTCGTGATTGGGTTTGGCGTGGACGTCCGACATGAAAACCCTTCCCCCGATCTGGCGGCTCTGCCGAGCCTTGCGGCGCCGCGGCGCCTTGTTCTTGCTTCAGGCTTTCAAAACCCGTTCGACGCGAGCCGCGGGGCGCGCGCCGTTTGTTGTCTCACCAAACGTCCTGACGCGAAAGCCGGAGGCTTTCGCGCCGGGCCGCTTCAGAGCGGCGCGCCCGCGGCCCTGTCGAAGCGGGCGGCGTTCTGCTTCGTCCGCTCGGCCCTGGCCGGAAACACGGTGTAGGACAGGACGACTGTTTCGACGCCGGCGAGCGTCTTGTCCTTTTCGAGCGCCGGATCGAGGAAGAACACGACCGGCAGCTCGACGGTTTCGCCGGGCCCGACCATGATCTCGTCGAAGCAGAAGCAGCTGATCTTGTTGAAATAGACGCCGACGCCGTCGGGCCCTACATTATAGGAGGCGATCGCCGCCAAGGGCGCTCCGGAGCGGTTCTGCGCCCGGAAGAACGCCGTCGCCGTCTGGCCGGGCCGCAGGCTGATCTGCGTCGTCTCCGGCTCGAAGCGCCACGGCAGGCCCGGCGCGACATTGGCGTCAAAGCGCACCGTCATCTGGCGTTCGCCACGCGCCGCGGGCGCGGCGTGCGCCACCTGCGTGGTGCCGCCGTAGCCGGTCGCGGCGCAAAACATCCGATAGAGCGGCGACGCCGCGAAAGAGAGCCCGAGCATGGCGACGCACACGGCCGCGGCCGCATAGGCGACGCGGCGCTGGCGGCGCGCGGCGCCGGCGGCCTCTGGCGTCTGCGGTCCCGGCGCGCTCATCGGCGTCTCCCTAGATCGGCCGCTGCAGGACGCCGGGACCAAGCTTGGCGATGGTCACGACATAGACCAGGACGACGAAGAAGCCGATCGCGAGCGCGATCGCCAGATTGCGCTGGCGCCGGCTCTTTTCCTGCTCCGGCGTCAGCCGCACGCGCCGCGGAGGCGCGGGCAGGGCGGCGGACGCAGGAGCGGGCGCTTCGGCGCGCGCGTCTTCGAGGGGGTCATGGGTCATGACGCGCCCCAGAGCCGGCCCGGCGCGGCGACGGCCGCGAGACGCTCGACGGCGATCGCGGCGAAGAGAAGGAAGAGATAGACGATCGAAAAGCCGAACATGCGCATCGCCGCGCGGTTCGCCGCCTCGCCGTCGCGGATCAGATAGACGCGCAGCGCGTGCAGCAGCATGACCGCGCCAAGCGCCGCCGCGAGGACGCCGTAAAACGCCGAGGCGAAGCCGAGGAGCGCGGGCAGCACGCCGACCGGAACGAGGACGATCGTATAGAGCAGGATGTCGCGCCGCGTGCGGTCGGGGCCGGCGACATTCGGCAGCATGGGCACGCCGGCGCGCGCGAAATCGCCGGTCTTGACGAGGGCGAGCGCCCAGAAATGCGGCGGCGTCCACAGGAAGATGAGCGCGAACAGGGCGAGGCTCGCCGCGCTGACCTCGCCCGTCGCGGCGAGATAGCCGACCATCGGCGGGAAGGCGCCGGCCGCGCCGCCGATGACGATGTTCTGCGGCGTCGAGCGCTTCAGCCACATGGTGTAGACGACGGCGTAGAAGAAGATGGTGAAGGCGAGCAGCGCCGCCGCCGCCCAGTTGGCGCAGAAGCCGAGCGTCAGCACCGACAGCGCCGCGAGCACGATTCCGAAGGAGAGGGCGCTTTCGCGCGGCACCCGGCCGGACGGGATGGGGCGGCGCTGGGTGCGCCGCATCACCGCGTCGATGTCGCTGTCATACCACATGTTGAGCGCGCCCGCGGCGCCGGCGCCCGCCGCGATGGCGAGAAGCGAGGCGAAGCCGATGACGGGATCGACCGGCTTCGGCGCGACGAGAACGCCGGTGAAGGCGGTGAAGACGACGAGCGACATCACCCGCGGCTTCATCAGGGCGAGATAGTCGCCGGGGCTCGCGGCGGAGATCGAAAGGTCTACGGCGTCCTCGGTGACGAAGCTCATGGGGGCGTCCGTTCTGATCCGGTTTCTGGCGTTTCCGCCGGACGCGTCACAGATGCGCGTCGGCCGGGCCGGTGATGCGCGGCAGGGTTTCAAAGGTGTGGAACGGCGGCGGCGAGGACACCGTCCATTCGAGCGTGGTCGCGCCGACGCCCCACGGATTGTCGCCGGCGAGGCGCTTCCGCGCGAAGGCGTCATAGACGACGTAAAGGAACAGAAAGACGCCGATCATCGACAGATAGGAGCCGAAGGACGAGACCCGGTTCCACAGGGCGTAGGCGTCGGGATAGTCGATGTAGCGTCGCGGCATGCCGGCGAGGCCGAGGAAATGCTGCGGGAAAAAGGTGAGGTTGACGCCGATGAACATCAGCCAGAAATGCGTCTTGGCCAGAGTCTCGTTGTAGAGGTAGCCCGACATCTTGGGGAACCAGTAGTAGAAGCCGGCGAACAGGGCGAAGACCGCGCCGAGCGAGAGCACGTAGTGGAAATGCGCCACGACGTAATAGGTCTCGTGCAGGGCGCGGTCGATGCCGGCGTTGGCCAGCACCACGCCGGTGACGCCGCCGATGGTGAACAGCAGGATGAAGCCGGTCGCCCAGACCATCGGCGCGCGGAAGGAGATCGAGCCGCCCCACATGGTGGCGATCCAGGAGAAGATCTTCACGCCGGTCGGCACCGCGATGACCATGGTGGCGAAGACGAAATAGCGCTGCGTGTCGAGCGACAGGCCGACGGTGAACATGTGGTGCGCCCACACCACGAAGCCGACGGCGCCGATCGCCACCATGGCGTAGGCCATGCCGAGATAGCCGAACACCGGCTTCTTGGAGAAGGTCGAGATGATGTGGCTGATGAGGCCGAAGGCCGGAAGGATCAGGATATAGACTTCCGGGTGGCCGAAGAACCAGAACAGGTGCTGGAACAGCAGCGGGTCGCCGCCGCCGGCCGGATCGAAGAAGGTGGTGCCGAAATTGCGGTCGGTCAGCAGCATGGTGATGCCGCCGGCGAGCACGGGCAGGGAGAGCAGCAGCAGGAAGGCCGTGACCAGCACCGACCAGGCGAACAGCGGCATCTTGTGCAGCGTCATGCCCGGCGCGCGCATGTTGAAGATGGTGGTGATGAAATTGATCGCGCCGAGGATCGACGAGACGCCGGCGACATGCAGCGCGAGGATGATGAAGTCCATCGACGGGCCGGGATGGCCGGTGTTGGCCGAGAGCGGCGGATACATCACCCAGCCGCCGCCGAAGCCGTGCATGCCCGGCGCGCCCTCGACGAACAGCGAGATGAAGCCGAGCGAGAACGACACCGGAAGCAGCCAGAACGAGATGTTGTTCATGCGCGGGAAGGCCATGTCCGGCGCGCCGATCATGATCGGGACGAACCAGTTGCCGAAGCCGCCGATGAGCGCCGGCATGACCATGAAGAAGATCATGACGATGCCGTGCATGGTGATGGTGACGTTGTAGAGGTTCTTGCCCATCTCGAAGGCGAGATCGGGGTCCGCGCCCTGCAGCATGCGGGCGAGCGCCGGGAAGATCTGGACGCCCGGCTCCTGCAGCTCCATGCGCATCAGCACCGAGAGAATTCCGCCGAAGACGCCGGCCGCGATCCCGAAGATGAGATACATCGTGCCGATGTCTTTATGGTTGGTCGACAGGAGCCAGCGCCGCCACCCGGTCGGGTGGCCGTGCTCCTCATGGACCGCGGCGCTCGTCGCCATGCTCGCCTCCCTCAAAGATTCATGTTGTCCGGCTTTGGGCGTCAGCGCGCCGCGCCGTTCTCCGCCAGCCTGATTTCATCCTGCGGCGCGGCCGCGAATTTCTTGGCCGCCGCGGCGAGCCAGGCCGCGTATTTCTCCTGGCTCACGACGCGGAAGGCGATCGGCATGTAGGCGTGGTCCTTGCCGCAGATCTTGGAGCACTGGCCATAATAGATCCCTTCGCGCTCGGCCCTGAACCAGGTCTCGTTCATGCGGCCCGGCACGGCGTCGATGCGGATGCCGAAGGCGGGGACGGTGAGAGAATGGATCACGTCGGCCGAGGTGACGAGGAGGTGCACGGTCTTGCCGACGGGGACCACCGCTTCGTTGTCGACCGAGAGCTGGCGGATCTGCCCGGGCTTCAGATCGGCTTCGGGGACAAGGTAGGAGTCGAAGGAGAAGCCGCCGCCCTGGTCCTTGGGGTAGTCATAGGTCCAGAACCACTGCTTGCCGGTCGCCTTCATGGTGACGTCGGCCTGCGGCACGACGAGCTGGTGCGTCAGCAGCCGGAAGGAGGGGATGGCGATGACGACGAGGACCATCACCGGCAGGACCGTCCAGGCGACTTCGAGCAGCGAATTATGCGTCGTCTGCGCGGCCACCGGATGCTTCGACTCGCGGTAGCGGAAGATGATCCAGACGAGAAGGGCGAGGACGAACAGGCAGATGGCGGTGATGATCGGCAGCAGGATCGCATTGTGGAACACATGCATTTCCTGGGCGATCGGCGTGACCGGCTCCATGAGATGCGTCTGTCCGGGGGCGGCGAAGCTCTCGCCCGGCCGGGCCTCCTGCGCCCGCGCGCCCGCCGCGGTCCAAGCCGAAGCGACAAGGCAGAGCGCGGCCCCGCCCGCCGCGCGCGCAGCCCGAAGACGATGGAATCCAGAAAAATCGAAGACGCCGTTTGGGGCCTGGCGGGCAGCTCTCATGACGGTCAAGGCTCCGGTTGCGCAGCTCGTTCTCCGCGCCTACCACCTTCTTTTGAACTCGTCTAGGGGCGCCGCAAAAAACGCCCAAGTTAGTTCAAAATCATATTTGTGCATTGCGCGCAACCGGCCGGGAGGCTTCGCGGCTGCGGCAAAAAGGCACGGCGCCGCAACATCGCCGGCGCGGGCCTCGCGACGCCGGCCCACGCGCGGCTTTACTTGACACCGGGGCGCGATTTGCTAGGTCCGCCCTCGCGCCCTGTCGCCCGGCCCGGCGGCCGGGGCGCCACAGAACCACCGGAGCGAACATGGCCGACGGCGACGGGTTTCATCTTCTGCGCGCTTTTTTCTCGCGCCTTCGCGCTCCGGCCCACGTCCTCGCGCTCGCCGGCGCGGCGTTGGTCGCGGCGACGGGCGGCGGAGCGCAGGCGCAGGGCGTGGTCAAAAGCAAGCACGGCGACTGGGAGATGCGCTGCGAGACGCCGGCCGGCGCCGCCAAGGAGCAATGCGCGCTGCTCCAGAGCGTCGCCGCCGAGGACCGGCCGAACATCAACCTCGTGGTGATCGTGCTCAAGACGGCCGACGGCAAGAGCCGGCTTTTGCGGGTCATCGCGCCGCTCGGCGTGCTGCTGCCCTCGGGCCTCGGCCTCAAGATCGACGACGCCGACGTCGGCCGCGCCGGCTTCGTGCGCTGCCTGCCGACAGGCTGCGTCGCCGAGGTGGTGATGGAGCCGAAGCTGCTCGAACAGATGAAGGCCGGGACCAACGCCACCTTCATCATCTTCCAGACCCCGGAGGAAGGCGTCGGCATTCCGCTCGCCCTGTCCGGCTTCAAGGAAGGGTTCGACGCGCTGCCCTGAGCCGCGCGCCGTCCTCGCGCCGCCGGCGGCCTATTCGGCGGCGTCGCGGCAGAGCGGCAGGCGCGCCGCGGCGGCCATGGCGAGCGCGGCGGCGACGCGCTTCAGCCCCGACCTGATCTCGGCGAAGCGCGGCAGGGGCGCCACCGCCTGCTCGTCCATGTAAAGGCCGCGGCCGATCTCGATCTGCAGCGCGTGGCGGTTTGCGCCCGGCGCGCCATAATGCTCGGTGATGTAGCCGCCGGCGTAGGGCTTGTTGCGGGCTACGGTGAAGCCGAGGCTGCGCAGCTCGGCCTCGGCGGTTTCGACAAAGATTGGCGCGCAGCTCGCCCCATGCCGGTCGCCGAGCACGAAATCCGCCTTGCGCTCGCCCGAAGGCTCGTCGCGCCGGAAAAAGCCGCCATGGGCCGGGGCGGCCTGTCCCGACGGCATGGAGTGGCAGTCGATCAGGACGGCGCAGCCAAAGGCGAGCTCGGCGCGGTCGAGCAGCGCCGCGAGCCTTGCGTGATAGGGCCGGTAAAGCGTCTCGATGCGCTGCAGCGCCTCGGTCACGGGCAGGCGCTCGCGATAGATCTCCTGGGCCTGGCCGACGACGCGCGGAATGGTGCCGAGCCCGCCCGCGACCCGGATCGAGCGCGTGTTGGCGCCGGGCGGCAGCCGCCCGTCGAACATGCGCGGGTCGAGCTCGTAGGGCTCGCGGTTGAGGTCGAGATAGGCGCGCGGGAACAGCGCCTTGATCATGGGCGCGCCGACGCTCAGACAGTCGGCGAAGAGCTGGTCGACGAAGGCGTCCTCGGAGCGGCGCAACTGGGTCGGATCGAGCCGCGCCCGCGTGAGAAAGCTCGACGGATAGATCCGGCCCGAGTGCGGCGACGAAAAGACGAGCGGCGACGAAAGACGCTCGGGCTCGAGCACTTCATATCCCGCGCCGAAGACGGGCTCGCCCCTCGATGAGGCGCCGCAGCCGGCGGGCGCGGAGGAGCCGGACGACGGGGGGGCAGACGACATGAGGGCTCCGTGCGGTCCGCCAGGCGAAGAAATCCGGCGAGGAGTCGGGCGAGGCGATCGTGCGCGGCGCGCGGGCGTAAAAAGACAGCGGGCTTCGCCACGACGCACGACTTTGCCAAGGCCGCGCGCCCCTGTCCATCCGCATTTGCGGCGCCCGCGCAATCAGGAATCGATTTTCGCGAAAACGCCGCTATGCTGGAAAAAGGCGTGCAAATCCGCCACGGCGCCGAAAAAACGCCGGCCGCGGGCTTTCCGGGCCGGCACAGAGGCGGCGCGGCCTGCAGTCTTCATGGGATCTTTACCGATTGGATTTCTGCTTGGGCTCCATTGCGAGGCTCTCATGAACGACATGCGCTTTACGACCCCGCCGAAACTCCAGCTCGGCAAGATCCTGCTCGCCGAAGACGACGAAGACATGCGCCGCTTTCTCGGCAAGGCGCTGCAGAACGCCGGCTTCGAGGTCGCCGCCTTCGACAATGGGCTTTCGGCCTACAGCCGCCTGCGCGAGGAGCCGTTCGAACTGCTCCTCACCGACATCGTGATGCCCGAGATGGACGGCATCGAGCTCGCCCGGCGCGCCACCGAACTCGACCCGGACATCAAGGTGATGTTCATCACGGGCTTCGCCGCCGTCGCCCTCAACCCCGACAACAACGCCCCGCCTCAGGCCAAGGTGCTGTCGAAGCCGTTCCACCTGCGCGACCTCGTCAACGAGGTGCAGCGCATGCTGGCCGCGCCGGTCGAGGCGCAGAACGAAGGCTGAGCCGGGGCGCGCCGCGCCAAAGCGCCTTTTGCGCCGCTCCGGCCTTCATTATCATGCGACGCCTGTCGCCGGGCTCCCGAAAGGCCGGGCGCGCGGCTCCCTGACTTTTCGCGCGGAACGGCCGCAGCGCCCGCCCGCGCCGCGCTGGATTTTGACGTCATGACCGACGCCGCCGTCTTTTTTCGCGCCGCCGTCCCGCCCCGCGCCCCGGCGTTGTCTCGCGCAACGGTCCGCGGCCGGCGCGGCCTCGCGCCGCGGCTGCTCGGGCTCGCCGTCATGCTCGCGGGCGCGGCGCCAGCCCACGCCGGCTCGTTCGAGGCGTGCCTTGCGGCGATCCGCCCAAGCGCGCTGAAGAGCGGCGTGTCGGCCGCGACCTACGACCGCGCCACGGCCGGCCTCGCGCCCAATCCCGAGGTGTTCGACCTCGCCCGCGCCCAGCCCGAGTTCAAGACGCCGATCTGGGACTATCTCGCGGGCCTCGTCGACGAGGAGCGCGTCGCCGACGGCCGCGCCATGGCGGCGCAGTGGAGCCGGGCGCTCGCCGCCGCCGAGCAGCGCTTCGGCGTCGACGGCGCCACCATCGTCGCGGTCTGGGGCGTCGAATCCAATTACGGCCGCGCCTTCGGCAACCGGCCGCTGATCCAATCGCTGGCGACGCTCTCCTGCGGCGACTATCGCGCCGCCTATTTCCGCACCGAATTCCTCGCCGCGCTGAAAATCCTCGACCGCGGCGACGTGCGGCCCGACCAGTTCGCCGGCTCCTGGGCCGGCGCCTTCGGCCACACCCAGTTCATGCCCTCGACCTTCCTGCGCGTCGCCGTCGACATGGACGGCGACGGGCGGCGCGACCTGATCAATTCGGTGCCCGACGCGCTCGGCTCCACCGCCGCCTATCTGCGCAAGGCCGGCTGGACCACGGGCCTGCCCTGGGGCTTCGAGGTGCGCCTGCCGGCCGGCTATTCCGGGCCTTCGGGGCGCAAGGGCCGGCAGCCGATGGAGCAATGGGCGGCGCGCGGGATCACGCGGATCGACGGGCGCCCGCTCGGGGCGGGCCAGGCGGCGCTGCTGCTGCCCGCCGGCCCCAACGGCCCGGCCTTTCTCGTGACCAGAAACTTCGACGCCATTTTCTCGTATAACGCCGCCGAGTCCTATGCGCTGGCCATCGCCCTCCTGTCCGACCGGCTGCGCGGCGGGCGCGGGATCGTCACGCCCTGGCCGACGCGGGACCCCGGCCTGTCGCGCGCCGACCGGCGCGAGCTCCAGACCCTGCTGATGCGGCGCGGCTACGACCTCGACGGCAAGGCCGACGGCGTCGTCGGAACCAAGACCAAGCAGGCGATCGCCGACTTCCAGTCGAAGCGCGGCATGACGCCGGACGGCCGCGCCAGCGTCTCCGTGCTCGAAGCGGCGCGCGGGCGATAGCGCATTTTCAGTAGAAGGTGCAGACTTTTACGTTAAGAAAATGCGCAAAAACAAAATGTTAGCGCGCGTTCGCGACTTGATGACGTCCGGACGCGCGCTAGCCCGCGCCCGCCGCGCGAGACTCTTCAGATCACATAGATCTTGTCGGGCAGCTCCGCGCCGCCGGAGCCCGCCGGAAAATGCTCGGCGAGCACCACGCCGCAGCGCTTCACCGCCTCGACATAGCCGCCGGCGAGATCTCCCGATTTGATCGCGGCGAGCAGGGCGTCGACCGCGCCCTGCCAGACGCGCTTGTCGACCTTCACGGCGACGCCGTCGTCGGCGACGACGCGCACATAATGCTCGGCGAGCGAGACGAAGATCAGCACAGCGGCGTGGTTGCGCCGTCGCGCCAGCCCGCGCGTGACGAACTGTTCGAGCGCGGCGCGATGGGCGTGCTCGAGCCGCACCGGCTTCGGCACCAGCCGGCAGCCGACGCCGGAGCGCGACAGCGCGAGATAGAGGCCGGCGAAGACGACGATCTGCGCGAGCAGGATCTGCTGCACCGAAAGCTGCGTGAAGGCGAGGAGAGGCCAGGGGACGGCGAGCGCGGTCAGCGCCGCCCAGGCGACCGCATAGGCGAGATAGTCGGAGGAGGCGCGCGCCAGCACGCAGACGATCTCGCCGTCGGTCGTCTTCTCGGCCTCCGCGATCGCCGCGTTGACGCGTTGCTGCTCTTCGACCGTGAACGTCATGGCGTTTTGCTCCTACCAGCTGCCCGAGGCCCCGCCGCCGCCCGACGAGCCGCCGCCGCCTGAAAATCCCCCGCCGAAGCCGCCGCCCCCGCCGCCCCAGTCGTCGAAGCCGCCGCCGCGGCGCGAGCCCGACGCGAGCATCGAGCCGAGCACATTGGCCCAGAACGCCTGAGTCTGCGCCCGGCGCGGATCGCCCCAGCGCGGATCGTCGCTCGAAAGCGCGCGCCGCCGCGGCGCGCGCAGCATCAGGAACACGACGATCAGGAACAGCCCGAAGAAGATGAAGGGGATAAGCTCGTCGTCAGCCCCATGCGCGCGGTCGAGCCGAAGGTCGGGCCGCTTCTCCCATTCGGCCGAATCGGTCGTCAGGATGGTGATCACGTCGTCGACGCCGCGCTCGATCCCGCCGCCGAAGTCTCCAGCCTTGAAGCGCGGCGCCATGGCGTTGGCGATGACGACCCGCGACAGCGCGTCGGTCAGCGTCCCTTCGAGCCCGTAGCCGACCTCGATGCGCACGCGCTTCTCGTTTGGCGCGACGAGCATGAGGACGCCGTTGTTCCTGTCCTTCTCGCCAAGGCCCCAGGCGCGAAACAGCGCGTTGGCGTAGGGCTCGATCTCGTCGCCCTCGAGCGAGGGAACGGTGGCGACGACGAGCTGAATCCCTGATTTTTCTTCGAGCGCCGCGAGCTTTTGCGCGAGCGCGGTCCGCGCCGGCGCCGGGATGACGCCGGCGGCGTCGACGACGCGGCCCGAGAGCTTTGGAAAATCATAGGCCGCGGCCGCCGCCGCGAGGGCGAGAAGAACCAGCGCCGCGCCCAGAAGGCGCCGCGCCGCCTGCGCCGCGAGAGCCGGGGCGCGCAACGCCGCGCCCGCTCAGAATTTGACTTGGGGAGCGGTCTGCGCGGCCTCGGCGGCGGCGAAGGGCGCGATCGGCTGCTTGCCGGCGAACGCCGTCTTCGCCCAGAGAATCGTCGGGAAGGTCTGCAGCGTGGTGTTGTAGGTCTGCGCCGCCCGGATGAAGTCGCGCCGCGCGACGGCGATGCGGTTCTCCGTGCCTTCGAGCTGCGATTGCAGCGCGAGGAAATTCTGGTTGGCCTTGAGGTCGGGATAGTTCTCGCTGACCGCGAGCAGGCGGCCGAGCGCGCCCGATAGCTGGGCCTGCGCCTCCTGGAACTGGCGCAGCTTTTCGGGGTCGGTGATCTGCGAAGCGTCGATCGTGACCGAGGTCGCTTTCGCACGCGCGTCGACGACGGCCTTCAGCGTGTCCTGCTCGTGCTGGGCGTAGCCGCGCACCGTCGCCACGAGATTGGGCACGAGGTCGGCGCGCCGCTGATACTGGTTCTGCACCTCGGCCCAGGCCGCCTTGGCGGCTTCCTCCTGGGTCGGAATCGTGTTGTAGCCGCAGCCGGCGAGGGCGAGCGCGAGGAGGGCCGCGCCGACGAGCTTCGCCGCGCTCAGGAAACCGGCGGACGCGCCGCGGGCCGTGGTCTGGGCGAAAATGGCCATGGGTCCGATCTCCTGTCCCGTTTTCCGCGCAACCTGTCCTGTCTTCCAGCGCGCAGGAGGCCGGCGTTTGCGCCGCAGCCCCGCATCCAAGCTGATAAACGATCGCAGGGGCCGGCGAAAGCCTCGCGCGGCGGGGCGCCCGGCGCTTTTGCGGCGACTACGCAGGGCGCCGTCGCGGCGAGGCCCGCGGCGGTCGAGGATAAACGCGAATTGACTGGCGCCGTTGCGGCGGCGCAGTAGTGTCGCCTGAATTTCCTTTCAAGATGTCCCGAGACGACGATGATGACGGCGCAATAAATGGTTTTTGTCGACAGCGTTCTATCGTCTTTTCGTCATCGAGGCCGCCGGCGCGACTTTCTGGCCGCGGCGCTTTTGTTGTCGGCGGGCGTGGGGCCGGCGCTGGCGGGCTCGTCCTTCACGTCCGTCTCCAGCGTGATCGAGCTTTATACGAGCCAGGGCTGCGCGTTCTGTCCGCCCGCCGACGCCCTGCTCGCGGCGCTCTCGCGCCGCCCGGAGATCGCCGCCGTCTCCCTTCCGGTCGATTACTGGGATTATATCGGCTGGAAGGACACGTTCGCCCAGCCGGGCTTCGCGGCGCGCCAGCGCGCCTATGCGGGCGTGCTCGGCGAACGTCACGCCTATACGCCGCAGGCGATCGTCAACGGGCTCGTCGGCGTCGTCGGCAGCGACCGCAAGGAGATCGAGCAGGCCGCGAGCGCGACGCGCGGGCGCGACGGCGCCATGACGGTCGGCTCGCTGCGCGCCGCCGCGGCCGACGGCTTCGTCGTCGTCGACGTCGGCGAGGGGGCCGGTCCGGCCGACGTGGTGCTCGTCAAGGTGCTGCGGTCGGCGGCGGTGCAGATCGGGCGGGGCGAGAACGCCGGCCGCAGGATCGTCTACACCAACGTCGTGCGGCAGATCTCCAATCTCGGCGGCTGGAGCGGCGCGCCCGCGAGCTTTCGCGCGCCCGACACGCGCGGCGACGGCGAAGGCTATGTCGTGCTCCTGCAAAAGGGGTCGTTCGGCCGGCCGGGGGCGATTCTCGGCGCCGTCAAATCCGCCGGCTTCTAGCTTTCGCCCGGCGCCGTCCGTCGCCGCCTTTCGCGCCATCTCCTTTCGCGCCGCCGGCGCGCCGCTCCGTCGCTCTTCCGCCGCTTGAGCTTGCGGCCTATAAGCGTCGGCGGACGCTTCGACGCGCTTTCGGCGTCTTCAATCCTTCCGACGCCAGGGACACCTGAGGAGCCTTTCACAGCCATGACCCTCCGCATCGCGGCCGGCGCCGCCTTTCTTTCTTTCGCGCTCGCGGGCGCCGGAGCCCTGGCGGCGCCGCAGGACGCGCGCGCCGCCGCGCCGAAAAACGCGCGCATCGTCGTCGCCGAGGCGAGCAAGAAGCACGGCGCCAAGGACGAGAAGTCCGACGATTCGAAAAAGGCCGGCAAGCCGCAGCAGGTCGGCACGTTTGGCGACTGGGCGGCGTTCACCGCGATGAGCGGCAAGGACAAGACCTGCTATGCGCTGGCGACGCCGAAGGAGCGGGCGCCCGCCCGCCTGAAGCGCGATCCGGCCTATGTGTTCATTTCCTACCGGCCGGGCGAGAAGGTGCGCGGCGAGGTCTCCATCATCATGGGCTTTGCGATCAAGGACGGGTCGGACCCCAAGGCCGAGATCGGCGGAACGACTTTCGCCCTCGCGCCCAAGGGGGCCAACGCCTGGATCAAGAGCGCCGCCGAGGAGCCGCAATTCGTCGAGGCGCTGAAGAAAGGCGCCAAGCTGACCGTCAAGGCGGCTTCGGCCAAGGGCAACGTCACGACCGACACCTACTCCCTTTCGGGGATATCGCAGGCCTTGGACAAAGTCCAAAAAGATTGCCCATAACGGGGCGCAGGCGTTGAAAACGCTTCAAAAAATAGACGCCGGAAGCGCTTTGAAGACGGCGCTTCAATGGCGCATACTCACGTTCGGGCCATGAGGCGCGCAAAGCGCCGGGGGAGGAAAAACATATGTCGGACAAGGTCTATCCCGTCTCCACGGAGTGGGCGCAGACAGCCTATGTCGACGCCGCCAAATACAAGGCGATGTATGAGCAGTCGGTGAGCGACCCCGAGACCTTCTGGGGCGAGCACGGCAAGCGCATCGACTGGATCAAGCCTTACACCAGGGTCAAGAACACCTCCTTCGATCCGCACAACGTCTCGATCAAATGGTTCGAGGACGGCGTCACCAACGTCTCCATGAACTGCGTCGACCGCCATCTCGCCTCGAAGGGCGACCAGACCGCCATTATTTTTGAGGGCGACGACCCCTCCGATTCGCGCCATATCACCTATCGCGAGCTGCATGAGCAGGTCTGCCGCCTCGCCAATGTGCTGAAGCAGCACGGCGTCGCCAAGGGCGACACGGTGACCATCTACCTGCCGATGATTCCCGAGGCCGCCTACGCCATGCTGGCCTGCGCCCGCATCGGCGCGATCCATTCGATCGTGTTCGGCGGCTTCTCGGCCGATTCGCTCGCCGGCCGCATCGAGGGCTGCAAGTCCAAGCTCGTCATCACCTCCGACGAAGGCCTGCGCGGCGGGCGCAAGGTGCCGCTCAAGCTCAACGCCGACGCCGCCATCAAGAAGGTCGGCGGCATCGTCGAGACGATGCTGGTCGTGCGCCGCACCGGCGGCAAGGTCGCCTGGGTCGACGGCCGCGACGTGTGGCTCGACGAGGCCATGGCCAAGGTCTCGACCGACTGCGAGCCCGAGCCGATGAACGCCGAGGATCCGCTGTTCATCCTGTTCACCTCGGGCTCGACCGGCGCGCCGAAGGGCGTCGTCCACACCACCGGCGGCTATCTCGTCGGCGCGTCCATGACGCATCAGTACATCTTCAATTACCGCCCGGGCGACGTCTACTGGTGCACGGCCGACGTCGGCTGGGTCACCGGCCACAGCTATATCGTCTACGGCCCGCTCGCCAATGGCGCGATCACGGTCATGTTCGAGGGCGTGCCGACCTATCCGACCGTCTCCCGCTTCTGGGACGTGATCGACAAGCACCAGGTCAACATCTTCTACACCGCCCCGACCGCCATCCGCTCGCTCATGGGCTCGGGCGACGAGGCCGTGAAGACGTCGAGCCGCAAGAGCCTGCGCCTGCTCGGCTCGGTCGGCGAGCCGATCAACCCCGAAGCCTGGGAGTGGTACTACCGCGTCGTCGGCGACGAGCGCTGCCCGATCGTCGACACCTGGTGGCAGACCGAGACGGGGTCGATCCTGATCAGCCCGCTGCCCGGCGCGACCCCGCTGAAGCCCGGCTCCGCGACGAATCCCTTCTTCGGCGTCCAGCCGCAGGTGGTCGACGCGCAGGGCGAGGTGCTCGAAGGCGCCTGCACCGGCAATCTCGTCATCGCCGATTCCTGGCCCTCGCAGATGCGCACGCTCTACAATGACCACGAACGCTTCGTGCAGTCCTATTTCTCGGCCTATCCGGGCAAATATTTCACCGGCGACGGCTGCCGCCGCGACGAGGACGGCTATTACTGGATCACCGGCCGCGTCGACGACGTCATCAACGTCTCGGGCCACCGCCTCGGCACGGCCGAGGTCGAAAGCTCGCTCGTCGCCCATGAGAAAGTGGCCGAAGCCGCCGTCGTCGGCTATCCGCACGACCTCAAGGGGCAGGGCATCTACGCCTATGTCACGCTGATGACCGGCGTCGAACCGAGCGACGAGCTGCGCAAGGAGCTGATCTCCTGGGTGCGCAAGGACATCGGGCCGATCGCCTCGCCCGACATCGTCCATTTCGCCCCCGGCCTGCCCAAGACCCGCTCCGGCAAGATCATGCGCCGCATCCTGCGCAAGATCGCCGAGAAGGAGTTTTCGGCGCTTGGCGACACCTCGACGCTCGCCGATCCGACGGTCGTCGACGACCTCATCCGCGACCGCGCCGGCTGACGGCGTCTTCCGCGCGGCGGTCGTCCGCCGCGCGTCTTCCTCCCCCTGACGGCTGCGGCGCCAAAGCCACACAGGCGCCGCATTTTTGCGCCGGGTTTTGGACCCGCACGGCGCTTCAGCGCAAATTTGCGCCGCCGCGCGAGGCTCCCGCATGGCGAGGGCGAAGCCTTTTCACGCCCTGATTTCCTGTCCCACGAGGACGACGGGCGATGCGAAACGGCGTGCGTTGCGGCGGATCGGGCTTTTTCTCCGGCGTCCTGAAGCCTGACGTCCTGAAGTCTCGCGCCGGGGCGGCCCTGCGCGCCGCGGCGGCGACGCTCGCGGCCGCCGCCGCGGGGCCGGCCGCTTCGCGCGATCTCGTCCCGTTCCCGCACGCCTATCCCGCGGGCGTCATCGTCATCCGCCAGGGCGAGCGCATGCTCTATTTCGTCGCGGGCGAGGGCAGGGCGATCCGCTACCGCGTCGCGGTCGGCCGCACGGGCAGGGGCTGGCTCGGCGAGACCTTCATCGAAGGCAAATATCTGCGGCCCTCCTGGACCGCGCCCGCCGACGTGCGGCGCGACCATCCGGGCGTCGCGCGCTTCATTCCGGGCGGCTCGCCGCGCAATCCCATGGGCGCCGCCGCGCTCATGCTCGGGCGTGACGAGCTCGCCATCCACGGCACGTCGAAGGCGATGCGCAAATCCATCGGCGCGGCGGCCTCTTACGGATGCATCCGCATGTACGACGAGGACGTCGTCGACCTGTTCGGCCGGGTGAGGGTCGGGACGCGCGTCGTGGCCTTGCCCTGAGGCGAAGGCGATCGGGCTTTATTTCCGAAGGCCTTTGGCTTAAATGACGCGGGAGGGCGCGCTGCGCGTGCCGCGTTCCCGCGCCGGGCTCTGGGAGAAAACGGTTGGACACGAAGGCGCTTGATCAGTCTGATCTCGTCGACCAGATCGTCGAGGTGATCTGCAAGGAAGGGATGATCGACCGTGAAAAGGTCACGCCCGACGCGACGATCGAAAGCCTCGACCTCAAGTCCATCGACATCGTGATGATCCTGACCGCGATCGAGGACAAGTTCGACGTCTACATCCCGATGGACGGGCCGTTCCACGAGGCCAAGGACATCAAGAGCCTGATCGACGCCATCGCCGCCTATATCATCAAAGAAAAATCCTGACATGACAGAGCGACGCCGGGTCGTCGTCACCGGCATGGGAGCCGTGTCCGCGGCGGGAGTCGGAGCGCAGGCGCTCTGGCGCGCCGCCCGCGACGGACGCTCCTGCGTCGGCGAGACGCAGTTCAACCGGCCCTATCGCGGCCGCATCAAGATCTCGGCCCAGGTGCGCGATTTCGATCCCGCCGCCCGTCTCGAAGCCGAGCTTCTGCCGTTCTGCGATCCGGTCACGCAATATCTGCTCGTCGCCGCCGACGAGGCGGTCGCGCAGGCGGGCCTCACGCGCGCCGAGCCGATGGGGCCGCGCACGGCCTCGATCATCGGCACCGGCGTCGGCGGCATGCACACGATCGAGGACGGGCTGCATCTCGCCCTCGTCGAACAGGGCCGTCCGACCCCGCTCACAGTGCCGCGCCTGATCCCGAGCTCGCCGCCGTCGAACATTTCGATCCGCTTCGGCGCGCAGGGGCCCTGTTTCGCGGTGGCCAGCGCCTGCTCCTCGGCGACGCAGGCGATCGGCCTCGGCGCCCAGATGATCCGCGCCGGCCTCGTCGACCGCGCCATCGTCGGCGGCACCGAAGACTGCGTGACCAACAGCTCCATGCTGGCCTGGGAGGCGCTGCGCGTGCTGACGCCCGATTTCTGCCGCCCCTTCTCGAAAGGGCGCAACGGCATGACGCTCGGCGCCGGCGCCGGCGTCTTCATCCTCGAGGCCGAGGAGATTGCGCGGGCGCGCGGCGCGACGCCGCTCGCCGAACTCGCCGGCTATGGCACGACCGCCGACGCCAAGGACCAGGTGCGTCCCGACGCCCATGGCGCCGCCGAATGCATGCGCCTCGCACTCGCCGACGCCGGCGTCGCGCCCGACGAGATCGATTACGTCAACGCCCATGGCACCGGCACCACGGTCAATGACGCGACCGAAGCCGAGGCGCTCGGGCGCATTTTCGGCGCGCGGCTGCCGCATCTGCCGATTTCTTCGACGAAGCCGATCCACGGCCATGGGCTTGGCGCCGGCGGCGCGCTCGAACTCGTGGTCACGCTCGGCGCGCTCGCCGAGAATGTCGCCCCGCCGACCATCAACTGGCGCGAGCCCGACGCCAAATGCCCGATCGACGCCGTGCCGAACGAGGCGCGGCCGACGCGCATCGACACGGCGCTGTCGAACTCTTTCGCTTTCGGCGGGATCAACGCCGCCCTCGTCGTGCGCCGCCTCGAGGCCGCCTGATGCACGCGCAGGAGACGCTGGCCGCCGGCGCGCCCGAGGAGCTGCGCCTCGACGCCGTGCCGCTGCGCGCCGACGCGGACAGCGTCGCCGCCTTCCGCCGCGCAATCGCCCTCGGCGCTGACGCGGATCCCGGGGCGGACGCCGTCCCCGCGACCTATCCCTTCCGCTGGCTGACTCTGCCGGAGCTGCGGCCCGCGCTCACGCGCATGATGGGCGCGGGCGTTCTGCCCGTGCATGAGGGGCAGAGCTTCGCCTATGAGCGGCCGCTCGCGTCCGGCGCCGATTATGTCGCGAACTTCGTCTTCACGCGCACGCATGGGCCGGAACGCCTGACCGTGGCCGCCGCGATCAGCGACCTTTCCGGCGCGCCCTGCGCGAGTTTTGAAGCCGTGCTGCGCCTCGTGCCCGTCGAGGGCCGGCCGTGAGCGGGCGGAACTTCGCCGTGGGCGAAGCCTTCGGCCCGGTCGATTTCGGCCCGGTGGAGGCCGCGCATCTTCTGGCCTACGCCGCGGCGTCGGGCGACGACAATCCGCTGCATCTCGACGCCGCGGTCGCGGCGGCGGCGGGGCTTCAGGCGCCGCCCGTCCATGGCGTGCTGACCATGAGCCTGTTCGAGCCGGCGCTGCGCGGCTGGCTGGAGCCCATCGAGATTTTGCGCCTTTCGGCCAAATTCCTGCGCCCCGTGAGCGTGGGCGGAACGATCCGCGTGAGCGGCCGCGTCGCACGGGCGTCGGCCGCGCCCGGCGAACCGGCCCTGCTGCGCGTCATGGCGCATGGCGTTCAGGCCGACGGCGCGAACGGCGATCTCGCCGCCCTCGGCGAGGCGCTCGTGCGCGCCGGGCCGCGCCCTGAGGCGCGCGCCGCCATGGCGCTTTGACGGCGGCGTCCTAGACATGGCGGCGCGCTCCGTCCTCGT